>JALUWH010000001.1 GCA_027019685.1 Ghiorsea sp.
CGGGTGTACCGTGATGTACGGTTTTCTAAAAATAAAACACCCTACAAAACAAATATTGGTATTCAGTTCCGTCATGAGCAGGGCAAAGATGTGCATGCGCCAGGGTTTTATGTGCATATTGAGCCAAACCGTGTCTTTATCGGTGTAGGTAAGTGGAGTCCTAACGCTGATGGTTTAAAAATGATTCGGCAACATATCGATACCTTTCCCCAAAGTTGGGTGGATGCAAAAAGTGACGAAAAGTTTCTCAAACATTTTAAGCTCAGTGGTGAATCATTAAAGCGTGCCCCCAAGGGCTATCCGCAAGACCACCCCATGATTGATGAGCTTAAACGAAAAGACTTTATAGCCATTGCTGATATTGCCCCTGAATTGGTACTAGAAGAAGACTTTGCAGATATAGTGATGGGTTACTTTGAGCTTGGCGCACCATATGTGAAAGAGCTTTGTCGGGCTGTACGCGTTCCGTTCTAAAAGTTCTAAAATAATTTGGTTTTTACTTGTTAGCCTTGCAACTTTTTTTTTGGGGATGTTTTGGTTGGCTAAAAACGTAAGGTTAAATACTTTAAATTCAAAGCCTTGGCAGCTTAAACGGAGCCTGATGCCTCTCTTCCGATTATAAGAGATGTCGCCTAAAAATAAATAAAATAATTAGCAAGGAAAGTATTACAAGGCCTAAAGGGGAAGGGGAAAGGAACAACATAGGCCACATCATAAAAAAGCTTGCTGCATTAACCCAGTCAGCTTGAACTTTTTTATTTAGAAGAATTGTTGCTTTCGAAAGGGTGTTTATTCCCCGATAGTCATACTCGCTGAATTGACCAATTTTGGTTTCCAAATTTATTTTTGTTGAAAAGTCGGGATGTCCAATATTAACGCCAAGTACCTTATACTTATCACCTTTATTGAGCTTTATGTATGAAGGCTTAAATCCAGACAAGTTTCTGATGTCCTTCTCATGAATAAACCCACCACTACCATCTTCATATGAAACATGATATCCGTCTGTTAGTATTTCAATAGTGCCTTCATTGAGTACTGGGAATACAATAGGGTTCGTTGTCAATGTAAGGTTAAAAATAATTGAAAGAAGAATCAGGACATGCGTAAAGGTGGTCACAAGAGAACTTCTTAGCTTTACAATGCTAATATACGATGCGCTCAACATAAAAGGTATTGCCATAAAGAATGCGCTAAAACCAGTATTCATCGCACCAGATATAATAAATAGGTAACATACTAGAAGCAAAATCTTCCATGCTCTTTTACGAGCACCTAAGAAATTTCTATTTCTCTTTTTAATATGCACTATTCATCATCCTATTCTGCATAGTTTAAGGTTTCTTCAATTGGACTACTCCTCATTTAGTAGACGTTTTGAATCTTCCAGAAAAGCCGCCGCATAGTCAACTGGTGACATGTAGTTGAGGTGGCTATGCCGCCTTGTTTTGTTGTACAACATTTCAATGTAATTAAAAATATAGGCACGAGCCTCATCTCGTGTTACGTAAATGTTTTTTCTGATTCGTTCTTTTTTCAAAGAGCTGAAAAATGATTCTGCTACTGCATTATCCCAACAGTTACCTCTTCGGCTCATGCTTGCTTTGATATGATGCTCACGCAGGAAACGATGCCAGCAGAATTAGTGTTAACAGGCCCTAGTTAGAATCTATCCGTGAGCGCAGATAAGGCACGAGGAAATCAACCAGTGTTTTTGCCAGTGGAGAAGCATGGCTAGGTTGTAACAAGCTCATGGGACGTAACAATTGTGGGTGAAGTGGACGTGTGGTCAATATTGATTCACCAGTTGGCAAACAAAATTGTGATACCATACCAATACCTAAACCTTGCCGCACAGATTCTAGCACAGCAGATATACCACCCATACAAAGTTGAATGCGAGGCGGTTGTCCCAGCGTTGCCATCCATGCTCGCTCAAGTATATCACGTGTTCCAGAACCTTGTTCCCGCCAAACCAAGGGGTAATCTTCAAGTTGGTCTAACGTAATGGATGTATGTGTCGTGAGTGCATGGTTGATAGGCATAACCGTGACAAGTTTATCTTCACCAAGGTGTATGACAGTGCAACACTCAGGCACAGATGAGGGCAATGGGCTTTCAACCAAGCCCAAATCATGATGTTTCATGCGCTCAAAGACTTGTTGGCTGTTCATACTATCCACGAACACTTCAATTTTAGGGTATTTTTGATGAAAAGAAGCAAGTGCAGCGGGCAGTAGAGAGCCTGCAATGGTTTGGCTGGCTGATAAGTAAATGCGCCCAGCTTGTAAATCATGTAATTCATCAGCAAAACGATTTAAATCAAACATGGATTGCTGAACTTTCAAAGCATGAAGATAAAAGGTCTCACCAATGCCAGTGAGCTGAACGCCGCGCCCTTGTCTTCGATAGAGTGGCATACCAACCGTATCTTGTAAGCGCTTTAATTGGTTGGAAATAGCAGGCTGTGTTAAACAACGAGATTTAGCTGCAGCACTGACGCTACCTGTTTGAACCAATGCAATAAAGCTTGCCAGATGATCGGGGTGAATAGTCATGCTGCAAATATATCACCATATATGATATATTCTATTATAAATCATAACTATTCATTATAATGGTCAGCCTATAAGTTTGCGCGCCATATGTATGTGGAGAAAAGCTATGTTCAGTAAAGAAAAGCGTGCTGATACCAGTAATGGTATTTTGTTTGTAACCCTGTTTGCGCTGGCAGCTACACAAATAAGCCAGTGGCAATGGGTACATCAAATGGGCATTAGCCCACTTATTATTGGTATTGTGCTGGGTATTTTCTATGCCAACACCCTGCACCATCGTATGCCAGAAGCTTGGTTGCCAGGCATTAGTTTTACGGCGAGAAAAATCCTTAGGTTGGCTGTTATTCTTTATGGCTTTTATATTACATTACAAGAAGTGATGATGGTTGGTTGGACTGGTTTTGCGGCTGCAAGCATGGTGGTAACGAGTACACTTCTAATAGCGTATATTGTGGGAGTGTTTGTATTGGGCATGGATAAACAGACGGCAATATTGACGGGGGCTGGCAGTGCGATTTGCGGTGCGGCTGCGATTTTAGCTTTTGAACCTGTGTTGAAAGCGAAAGGTCATCAAACAGCCTCCGCTGTGGCAACTGTTGTGGTGTTTGGTTCGCTAGCTATGCTGATATATCCGCTTGTTTATCAATTAGGTATTTTGAATCTTGATGCACATGGTTGGGGTATTTATATTGGAGCGACTGTACATGAAGTCGCGCAGGTTGTGGGTGCAGCAAGTGATATAAGTCAAATTGTGAGCAATGATGCTGTGATTGTGAAGATGACCCGTGTGATGTTACTTGTTCCTGCGCTATTATTTGTAGGCTGGTGGTGGGCTAGATATGGGAGTAGTGGACATAAAGAAACCCAAACAGCATTAACCATACCTTGGTTTGCATTTGCTTTTTTAGCTGTAGTTGTATTTAACTCTTTTCATCTGCTACCTGCATCATGGGTGATAATACTGCAACATATTGACCAGTTTTTATTGACCATGGCCATGACAGCTTTGGGCATGGAAACCAGCCTTGATAAACTCAAGGGTGTAGGCATTAAACCGTTTATCCTTGCTATGTTATTGTTTGTCTGGTTGATGATGGGTGGCTATATGATGGTATATCTATTGATTTAGACGGTAGTTTTTTGTTTTCATAGTTGGTGAAGGTAAAAAAATATCGCAACCTTTATGTGTAAGTATTTCCAATACTGTTTTTTTGGTCAACATGACATACATGGGATAAAGCTAAGGAGTTATACATCAAAACTCCGTAGTTTTCGTAGCGAATACATAGTAAACTAGACAAACTTTGGCATAGCTTTAATCTTAGCTTTTTAATCGGGAGTGTGTGGTGAGCAATCAAGATAAGCAGCAAGATTTATCCTTTGAGCAAGCGCTAGATGGTTTAACAACCATGGTAGAGAAGCTGGAGTCAGGAAAACTATCACTTGAAGATAGTGTGAAAGCTTTTGAAGAAGGCGTGATATTGACTCGCCAATGCGAGAAGCTTCTGGATGATGCCGAGCAGCGTTTGAATGTGCTCGATGCTGATGGTGAAGCTTGATGCAAGCCCCTCAATTCCTTTCTGAACACGCTTTATCTGTTGAGAATTTTTGTAAACAAACATTAGAGAAAAAACAACCGCATGTACCAGAGCGGTTGTTGGATGCCATGTTGTATTCCTTGCTTGCAGGTGGTAAACGGGTGCGCCCTGCGTTGGTGCTGGCTTGTTATCAGGCATGTGGCGGCAAGGATTTAGATGTAGCTATGCCTGCGGCAGCAAGCATTGAATGTATGCACACTTATTCACTGATTCATGATGATTTGCCATGTATGGATGATGATGATTTAAGGCGCGGAAGGCCTACCTGCCATAAACAATTTGATGAAGAAACGGCAGTGCTTGCAGCCGATGCTTTGCAGGCGTTTAGTTTTGAGTTGTTGGCTGATTTGGATATGGAAGCAGAGCTTCGTGTTGCGCTTGTGAAAGACATGGCATTGGCAGCAGGTATGCAAGGCATGGTTGGCGGTCAAATGATGGATATTTTGGCTGAGAATCAGAATATTGACAATGTGTTGGATGTTGAGCGTATTCATCTGCACAAAACAGGTGAGTTGCTGCGCTGGTCTTGCGAGGCTGGTGCGAAATTGGCTGGTGCAAATACGCAACAATTCGAGGCATGTTCACGGTTTGGTAAAGCTGTGGGTTTATTGTTCCAAATTGCCGATGATATTTTGGATACCACGGCGAGTAGTGAAATGCTGGGTAAAAGTGCGGGCAAAGATGAGGCGCAAAACAAAGCAACTTATGTATCAGTGCTTGGTGTGACAAAAGCCCGTGAGTTAGCCAATGAAATGTGCGAGATTGCGCTAGATGCTTGTGAATCTTTACAAGGAACTGCGGGC
>JALUWH010000002.1 GCA_027019685.1 Ghiorsea sp.
CGTTGAAAGTCATATTGCTTGTACCTGCATTACCTTCGGCAATAGAGGCATTGGCAATGGATACGCTAGGTGCTGTATCATCATTGGTAATTGTGCCTGTTGCCGCCACTGAACCCAATGACGCATGACTTGAACTACTCACATGTAGTGTAATTGTTTCATCTGTTTCATATAACGTATCACCCATGACAGTGACTGTGGCTGTGGCGGAAGTCGAGCCTGCTGGAATAATCACTGTAGCCGCTGAAATAGCTGTGTAATCACTACCCGCAGTCGCCGTACCATCTGCTGTGTAATAGTCTACTGTTACTGGTTCAGTTAATGCCTCACTCAGGTTAACCGTGAAGTCTAGGTTAACTGTACCCGCATTACCTTCAATAATTGTTGCCGCCGAAGTAGTTATACTCGGTGTTGATGTAGTGCCGCCCGTTGTTCCACTAGTGGCGGTGCTTGGCTCGCTTGACCCTCCGCCGCCGGAACACCCTGTTAAAGTCAATATCGTAGTCAATAACGCTACCCATACAATTTTCATCATTGTCTCCAGTTTTTATAAAAATCTATTGTTCGCAAGCCAATCATTGCGGCATATGACAGGGCAATAACCCCAGGCTCTAACTATCAAGCTGCCAATGAAATAAGTGTTGCTTTCATCTGGGTAAAGGTAGTCCATAAAAATATATCGTTGTAGTAGGCCATTTGGCTTAACCCTTATGGCTGCCTATTGCCGAGAGGTTGAGGGTCGTCCAAACAAGTCTTGGATTCAGTGCGCTTTGTTTGATAAGGGAAGTGTGAATAGTGAGGGTATAGTTACACCTAAAATTAAGGAAGCCATTAAAGGGGACTACAAACGGGCAATGGCTCAGGCAGTTTATTGATGTTAATGATGATGCTAGAGCAGATATGTGTAGAGATGTTAAAGGCGGATACTTTCATTTTGCATCTACAGAAAGCTGCGCTACTATTTCAGTGAGTCGCTTTTTATGCTAGATTACTTGGCGTTTTAAGGTTAAAAAAACGACCTGTTTGAGCTTACGTTTCAAGAAGCGAATATTAAAAAAGTAGTTTGGAAGCTAGGCTTTGTATTTGAAGCGACGCTACGTTATGGCATATCTAATGCTGTTTCTGTCACAATAGTAGCCAAAGTTCTGTAGTGATTGGGATAGGCTTTTAAGAGATGAAGTTTCATCAAGGGTGTAATCTTTTGTAAATGTAGCTTTAATAAAAAGGTGGGGAAATGAGTAAACCATTATCAGTTTTACAAAATATATTTGGCTATGCTGACTTTCGCCTTAATCAGAAGGAAATCATTGAAGATTTGATTGCGGGTCAAGATAGCTTTGTATTGATGCCCACGGGTGGTGGTAAATCGTTATGTTATCAAATCCCTGCGATGGTTCGAGATGGTGTAGCGATTGTGGTGTCGCCCTTGATTTCTTTGATGAAAGATCAAGTGGATGCTTTGAATGCCAATGGTGTGCCAGCCGCCTTTTATAATTCATCATTGAATTCTGATGATGCCAAGCAAGTGCTTGCTAAACTACATCATCACGAGATTGATTTGCTTTATATTGCACCAGAGCGTTTGTTATCATCTGATTTTTTAGCACGTTTGCAGGGTATAGATATTGCATTGTTTGCTATTGATGAAGCGCACTGTGTTTCACAATGGGGGCATGATTTTAGACCTGAATACCAGCGTTTATCAGTGCTTAGAGAGCATTTTTCAAATACTCCTTTGATTGCACTTACTGCAACAGCAGATGCACAAACGCGCCAGGATATTGTGCAGGTATTGGGTTTACAGCAAAGTAAACAGCATATTAGCAGCTTTGATAGACCGAATATTCGTTATACCGTACTTGAAAAACATAAACCTTTTGAGCAGTTAACGAGGTTTATGAAAAGTCATGAGGATGAAGCAGGTATTGTGTATGTTTTAAGCCGTAAACGTGTGGAAGAAGTGGCAGAAAAGTTGGTGCAGCAGGGTATAAAGGCTGCGGCATACCATGCTGGGCTTGCGGCTGATGTGCGACAAAAGGTGCAAGAAGATTTTTTGCGTGATGAAGTAGATGTGGTGGTAGCAACAGTAGCCTTTGGCATGGGCATTGATAAACCCAATGTTCGATTTGTGGTGCATTATGATTTACCCAAGAACATTGAAGGCTATTATCAGGAAACAGGGCGGGCAGGGCGTGATGGTTTGCCTTCAGAGGCATTATTGCTCTCAGGCACACAAGATATGGTGACATCGCGACGTTTTATTGAGCAAGGGAATAATGAAGCGCAGAAACGTATCGAGAATTATAAGCTAAATGCCATGATTGGTTTTTCTGAGGCTACGGTTTGCCGACGTAAAGTGTTACTCAACTATTTTGGTGAGGAGCGTGAAGCAGACTGCGGCAACTGTGATGTTTGTCTCAATCCTCCCGAAGTGTTTGATGCCACGCAAGATGCTCAAAAAGCTTTGTCATGTGTATATCGTTTGCAGCAAAGCTTTGGTATGAAATATGTGATTGATGTATTGCGTGGGGCTAGTCATGAAAAAATTCTAAGTCGGCAGCATGATAAGCTTTCAACATATGGTATTGGTGCTGAATATAGCCAAGAGCAATGGTCTGCTATTTTTAGGCAGTTGATTCACCGTGGATTATTGGTTCAAGATATTGCCAACTATTCAGTGTTAAAATTAACACCTGAAGCAACACCAATCCTGCGTGGTGAGCAGCGTCTTGCATTAGCTAAACCCAAAGTTCGCAGTAAAGCCAAGGATAGGGTGAAGAAAAGTGCGAAGTATGCGGATATAACATACGATGAAACCTTGTTTGAAAAATTACGCGAGTTGCGCAAGAAGCTGGCAGATGATTTGGATGTGCCACCATATATCGTGTTTGGTGATGCAACATTGGTGGGTATGGCGCAATTGAAACCGCAGACAGAGGATGCGATGTTAGAAGTCAGTGGTGTTGGACAAGTAAAGTTGGAACGCTTTGGTAAAGAATTTCTGGCTGTGATTCAAGAGCATTAGTAGGCAAGCGCATGGGGCATAAAAAAGGACGCTCAGATTAACACATACTAAAAGAAGAGGGTAACGAAGGCTCTGCATGAACAATTTTATGTCTAGCTCATCAGTTTTTGTTTTCATTTAGGACGTTTGTCACAAGTTAAGATGATGGAGGGCATGTATGATTTCCTTTTTAAATAAAAAGGAGGAAAGGTTTATGAGTAAAACAGATGATTTGATTGCAAAATATGCTGATGATTTAAGAGATAAATGCGGTGTAACCCCAGATATGGATTTATTGACCAAAGTGACCAAAGGTTGCGGACCATCGATTCATAATAAAGATGCATCATGTGTTTCAGCTAGTGACCCACAAGAGTTGGCAACTGTGAAGAAGAATTTCTTGATAGGAAAACTTGGCTTATCTGATAGCAGTGCTTTGGATGAAGCGATTGATAAAGTGATGGATACTTATGGTCGCTCTAATCGCAATAAATATAGAGCAGTTGTATATTATCTTTTGACTATGCATTTTGGAAAGCAAGCAGTTTACGGCTAATCTTCCATACTTAAAGAGTAAAAGGCTGCTTTCTAAATGAAAGCAGCCTTTTTTATATTTAGTCAATCATTTGTTTGAGCCAACGCTCCAAGAAGTGAATATTAAAGTCCGCAGCTTGGAATCCAGGGTTGGCTAATAAACGTTTGTGCAGCTCTTGATTGGTCGTAATACCAATAATCGCAAGCTCATCAATAGCACGTTGCATGCGGCGAATACACTTTTGACGGTCTCGTGCATGCGTAATCACTTTAGCAATCATAGAATCGTAATGTGGCGGAATGCTGTAACCCGTATAAACAGCAGAGTCTACACGAACACTACGACCTCCAGGTGCATGATAAAGTTCAATTTTACCTGGAGAAGGCGTGAATTTAAATGGATGCTCAGCATTGATGCGGCACTCAATAGCATGACCTTTCATTTTGATGTCTTTTTGTTTAAACGCAAGCTTCTCACCATTAGCAACACGCAGTTGCCATTCAATTAAGTCCACACCTGTAATCCATTCAGTTACGGGGTGTTCCACTTGAATACGCGTGTTCATTTCCATGAAATAAAAGGATTGGTCTGGGTTAAGTAAGAACTCAATCGTACCTGCACCTTCATAGTTTACTGCCGAAGCGGCGGCGACACCTGCCGCGCAAATCGCTTCACGTGTTTCTGGGCTGATGGATGGACTTGGTGCTTCTTCCAATACTTTTTGATTGTTGCGTTGAATGGAACATTCACGTTCAAAAAGGTGAACAATATTACCATGGCCATCACCAAGCACTTGCACTTCAATATGGCGAGGTTCTTCTAAGAACTGCTCGATGAATACAGTGTCATCACCAAATACCGTGCCAGCCTCAGACTGACAAATGCTAAAAGCAGAAGGTAGAGATGGTTCAGAGTGAACAATTTTCATGCCACGACCACCACCACCTGATGCTGCTTTGATAATCAAAGGGAAACCACAGTCTTTCGCCACTTCTTTGGCTTCTTCAACGGTGCGAACTGCACCGGGTGAACCATATACCAAGGGTACGCCTGCTTCGGTCATGCGTTGCTTGGCTTTGACTTTATCACCCATAATGCGCATAGATTCAGGTGTGGGACCAATCCATGTATAACCTGATTCAATAACAATTTCAGCGAACTCTGCATTTTCTGCTAAAAAACCATAACCAGGGTGGATTGCAGCAACGTCTGTTAGAGATGCTGCTGCCATAATTGCAGGGATGTTGAGGTAAGAGAGGGTGCTGACAGCAGGTCCAATGCAAACAGACTCATCGGCCAAACGTGTATGCATGGCATCTTTGTCTGCTTCAGAATAAACAGCGACCGTTTCAATACCCAGCTCTTTACAGGCTCGAATAATACGAACAGCAATTTC
>JALUWH010000003.1 GCA_027019685.1 Ghiorsea sp.
CAAGAAACTGTACAAGTTACTGCTGATGAGCAGAGTAAATTGGATGAGCAGTTTGAAGCTGAAGCGAGCCAAGAAGAGCAAGAACAAGAGGTTGATCCTTTAGAAGCAGCACAACAAGAAGTTGCAGAGTTAAAAGATAAGTTATTGCGTCAGCATGCAGAAATGGAAAACCTACGCAAACGTACACAACGTGAAGTTGCTGATGCACGTAAGTATGCGGTTGAGAAATTTGCAGTGGCATTGTTGGATGTTGTGGACAACTTAGAGCGCGCTGTTGAAACAGAAGAAGGCAATGAAAAGGCAGTACGTGAAGGCGTAGCTTTAACGTTAGATTCTTGGCATAAGGTTGCTAGCAAGTTTGAACTTGAGCGTATTGATGCTGTTGGACAAACATTTGATCCACATTTCCACGAAGCATTATCCAAAATGCCATCGGATGAAGATGAAGATACCGTGATTGCACAACATGTCGCAGGCTATACCTTAAATGGTCGTTTGATTCGTCCCGCTAAGGTGTTGGTTTCAAGCGGTAAAGCATAATATCACTCAGCAAGTAAAAATTTTGGTGAGCGCATGCCTGTTGGGTGAAGCTGTGCGTTATGATGGTGGTGACTCTTGTCATCACCTGAATAAAAATTCTAGCACGCTGTTGCAACAGTGGCAGCAAGAAGGTTTGCTGTTGCCTTTGTGCCCTGAAGTCGCTGGAGGTTTGTCTGTTCCAAGACCTGCAGCAGAAATTAGAGGTGATAAGGTTATTACTCAAGCAGGTGACGATGTTACCCAAGCCTTTCGTATTGGTGCAGAAAAAGCCTTAGCATTATGCCTCCAACACCAAATTCAATATGCTATATTAAAGCAGGGAAGCCCTTCATGTGGTAACAGCCTAATTCATGATGGTTGTTTCTCAAAAACAAAAATTCAAGGGCAGGGTATTACAGCTAGGCTTTTGATAGCGCATGGTATTCATGTGTTTAATGAGGAAGAGTTGATTAAATTGCAGATGGTATTGATTCATCAAAATATCTTATCTAGCGCTTCCACAAATCAAGGTACAAATACATCAAAAATAAATTGAGAGTCTAACCCACCAAGGTGTATGGTATTGTTTCCCGATGATAACTTGATTTCCTTTTGTGTTTGTTGGTCAATTTTTTCACCATTGACCCAAGTCCCAAGGCGTGAGCTTGCATCTACCACATATACATCACCAGAGTGCTGTTCAATTTGACAGTGGTGGCGAGAGATTACATATGGGGCAATATCATGGATTTCAAGGTGAGCGCGTGTACTATCTTTGGAAAACCAAGAACGTTTGCTTTGCTGCTTAGACCAACGACCAATAATAAAAGGGTTGTCATCAATGACCAATGCATTCATGTCATATAAAGCATGTTTCGCAGGCTCTGTTAAACCTTTAAGCATGATGGTGTCGGGCTGCGTATCTTGCTGTTGAGTGACGGATGCTAACTGGTTTTCTAAATCGACAACACGTTTGTTCATGGCTCGCATGCGCTGAAAAAGAATGTCCATAACACCTTTTACGCTTTTGATGTCGGTTTGTAAGAGGTCAAAAAATTGTTCTTTACTTAGAATACATACTTTTAAATCACCCATCGCGACCACATTGGCAGAACAGGGGGAGTCATCAATCAGACTCATTTCACCAAATACCTGACCATCACCCAGCTCTGCGAGAAGGACTTCTGTACCATCTTCTGCTGTTCGTGTGACTTTGGCATGCCCTTTTTGAATCATATACACGCCATTACCTGCTTTACCTTCTTGCAGTAAAACAGTGCCATCGGTCACTGTTTGTATATTTTTTAGCTGCTCAAACATAAGCCCTCCAAGCGTGTAGTATGTTGATTATAAACAATATGTTATAAAAAGTATATGGGTCGAGTGAGTTTTGTTGCTAAGACTATTTAAATAAGGAAAAAGGATATGTTACAGGTATCACTTGCTTGAAGGGCTTGCTTTTATAGTCTGCGTTGTATGAAAAATATGAAACCGTTCTTCCATATGCAGTTATTAGCCTTGTGCTCGCCATTGACCTTAGGTTTGATGCTTGCCTTATTGCTTCCTAATTTCTTGTTTGCCGAAAGTTATACGCGTGATGACCTGATTGCCTATATGATTAAGGAAACCAGTTTACCAAAAGCTTATGTGGAGCAACATTTACGTGAAGCAAAGTTTGATGCTGATTTGATTCGCAAGATGAACACGCCTTATGAATCAAAGCCTTATGCTGATTATCGCCCTTTGTTTGTGAATGAACGTTTAAAAAAGAAATCTGAAGCGTTTCTAGCTAAACACCATGATATTTTTGTTGAAGCACAAGCCAAGTATGGTGTTGCTCCTGAAATCATTACGGCAATTTTGGGTATTGAAACGAGGTTTGGTGAGAACTGGGGCAGAGATAGGGTGTTGGATGCATTGTTTACCTTGGCAACAGGTTATGAGCGCAGAGCAAAGTTTTTCCGCAAAGAACTCAAAGCATTTTTGGTGTTGTGTAAAGAAGAAGGCTTAAATCCTATGGATGTTCAAGGTTCGTATGCAGGTGCATTTGGTGTGACGCAATTGATGCCAACTTCATTTTTGGAATATGCAGTGGATGGCAACGGTGATGGTAAACGTGATGTTTGGCATACCCCCAAAGATATTATTTTTAGCGTGGCTTATTATTTTAACCGCTATCGCTGGGATGATGAAAAAATGGTAGCACATTGGGTGCATCACTTGCCTAAGAATGCTTTTATTAAGCAAGCCTTGAAAGATGAAACACGCAAATATCGTAAAATGAAAGCATTTGAAGAAGCAGGTATTCAAAAACCCAAGGGTTGGTCTTCGGATGAAGAAGTTGCCTTGATAGAACGTGAGACCAAAGATGGTGTTCGCCCTTTATTGGTGAATCGCAATTTCTATGCTATTACACGCTGGAATCGGTCATGGAACTATGCCTTAGCAACCACAGAGCTTGCATTTATGTTGGGCAATGAAAAGTGTGATATAGGCAAGTGAAAAGAAATTTTTATATTGTTGTAGTTGCATTATTTGTATTAAGCGCATGTGCACCTATGCGCTATGCACAAAAGACGCAGCCTGCATCGAATCAAGTACAGCATGCACCATCCTCCTATGCTTCGTTAGGCTCAGGAGGCAGTGTGAAACATGGTAAGCCTTATAAGGTTGCAGGAAAATGGTATTACCCTTTGGATAGCAATGCGCAATACAGTCAAGTCGGTATTGCTTCATGGTATGGTAAAAAATTCCATGGCAGAAAAACAGCCAATGGTGAAACATATAATATGTATGCTATGACAGCCGCTCATACTACTTTACCCATGCCTTCGTTGGTGTTGGTCACCAATTTGGATAATGGTAAATCTATTAAAGTTAGAGTGAATGATAGAGGGCCCTTTGTGAAAGGCAGGTTGATTGATTTATCTTATGCCGCGGCAAAAGCATTGGGTTATGCTAAGCAAGGTACGGCACGAGTACGTGTGCAAACATTAAATGCAGCAGAGCATGATGTGAGCAAACAGCATGTGCAGAAACCACAGCCTGTGAAAATGCTACAGCAGCCATCAGCCAAACATGAGCTTAAGATGGCCTATGTTCAGGTGGGTGCATTTGCAGAACATGACAATGCACTTGGTGTTGTGGATAAATTGCAAGCACATTTGGATGCAAACCACCCACCGTTAAAAGTGGTGAATATTGGGCATGTTTACCGCGTGCGTGTGGGACCTTTTGATTTGGATGAAGATGCTGAACACACATTAAGTTTGATTCAAGGCAAAGGTTATACGGCAGCGATGATTATTCATGGTGAAGCAATTGAATAAGGTGATTGCAGCATTTGGTTCATCTCGGATTACACCAGATGATGCGCGTTTTTCTGATGTGGAATTATTGTCCCAAAAGTTAGGGCAAGCAGGTTGGCATGGTTTGGTGGGAGGGCATCAAGGCATGATGGCTGCGTTTTCTCAGGGTATTACGGCAGGTTCAGGGCATGTTACAGGCATTACTTTGGAAGTATTTCCTACACCACCACAAAACAGTTTGAGTGAAGAAAAACGCGCGACTGATTTTTTTGAGCGTATGCAAATATTGATTGAGCAACCTGCTGCATATTTGGTGTTGCCAGGTGGGTTAGGTACATTGGCAGAGTTTGCTATGACTTGGGATTTATTGGCGATTAAAATTTTAGAGCCACGCCCTTTACTGGTTTATGGTGCTTGTTGGGAGCCGTTAATTGATATGATGCAACAACAGTTGGTAATGAGTGTGGACAGTAGTTTTCAGTGTATTGAATATTGTGAGACACATGAAGACGTGCTTGCAGCTTTGGCAGTTTAATCATGGCATTTGAAGATATAAAATTACAAATTCCTCTTGAGCAGGGGGGGCAGCGTTTAGATACGGCATTGGCAGCATGTTCAAGCTTTTCAAGGCGACGTGTGCAACGTGCAATTGATGAAGGTGGCGTGTATGTGAACAAAAAACGCTGCCGAAAAGCAGGGCGGATTATACAAGGCGGTGAAAAGGTTCGCATTGTGACTTTGGATGATGAGGTGCTTACACCGTTTTCAGAAGATCAAATTGTATGGCGTGAACAATCTTGGGTATTGGTGCATAAAAAAGCAGGGCAATATGCACAAGAGGCTTTGCATCGCAGTAAAGGTACACTGGTGTATGAGTTGGCAATGTTTTTAAAGTTACCTCCTGTGGAGACTAAACATCTGCGCCCTGTACATCGTTTGGATAAAGGCACATCAGGATTGATGATGTTTTGTTATGACCCTAAAGCATTGCAGCACTTGCAACACCATTGGCATCAAGCTGTAGAGAAAGAGTATATAGCGGTAGTTTCACCTGTGCCAGATTGGTCAGAGATGCTTATTGAAG
>JALUWH010000004.1 GCA_027019685.1 Ghiorsea sp.
TACATTGCATGGTTATGTGTCCATATCGTCCATATGCATTTGCAATACTATTTTACCTGTTTGATGCCCCTCTTCTATAGCTAAATGTGCTTGTCTAGCTTCTTGCAACGGCAATGTTTTATCCACGTATATGGATAACTTACCCTCATCAAAAAATTGCCCGCACTGCTCTAAAATTGCCGCGTGATGTTCACCTAACTCATTCGACTGCAACAACATGGGCGTAAGCATCAAAGCCTGACTAATACGCACATTTTTCACACGTAAGTTTTTCCAATCTAAATCATCAGGAATCTGCAATAAACTCACCAAATCCCCATACAAGCGCATGGCAGGAACAAGCTGTTTTAAGGCATCACCCCCTACCGTATCCAAAGCAATATCCACACCTTGTCCATCTGTCCAATCAAGCAATGTTTGTATAACATCTTCTTTAGTATAATTGATAACTTTATCAGCACCAAGCTCACGCACAAAAGTTTCCTTTTCTGCTGAACTGACACTTGTTGCCACCTCTGCCCCTGCCAGTTTTGCCAGTTGTATGGCAACATGCCCAACACCACCAGCACCCGCATGAATAAATACCTTTTGCCCAGATTGCAGCCTTGCTCTATCAAACAATGCTTCCCATGCTGTGATACAAACCAAAGGTGCTGCGGCAGCCGAATCAAAATCAAGGCTATCAGGCTTATTCGCTACATATGCAGCCTTAAGCACAGCATACTCTGCATAATTACCCACACTATCACCGTTGACTGACTTTTGCCCCAAACCACCATAACAATAATACACAAGGTCACCCGCTTGCAGGTGATTTACATCTTCACCAACAGACTCAACAAAACCTGACCCATCACAGCCCAAAATAGCAGGGTATGCTGCATCAAACATCATCCCATTCTGCCGCAACTTTGTGTCAACAGGGTTTACTCCTGCCGCCATCACTTTGACAATCACTTCATCAGCAGCACACACCTCAGGCTTAGCAATATCTTCAAGCTGTAACACTTCCACGCCACCTGCTTCTTTCACCATGACTACCTGCATAACAAACCCCTTAAAACTTCAAGATTTCACAATATTATATTGTCGCAGCGTATGAATAAGGCCACGAGAAAGCAAACTGCAGATCAACATAAATGTTTCTTTAACTTCGTTTAAATTCTCTCACTTTTACATCAGCTTCTCTTCATCTTCAATCTGTAGTATCGCCACACTCTTTCACCAATTACTTGGCACCTTTTAGATAATAATTATAAATATGAGGCAGCACACTATGCACAAAACCATCTTACTTATCGATGACGAAAACGCTATTTTAGAAATCACAACATTGGTATTGGAAGATGCAGGTTATCTAGTGACTGCTTTTATATCCCCCTTAGAAGCCATCACCTATTACAAACAACATCAACATGAAATCCATGCCATCATTCTTGATATGACCATGCCAGAAATGGATGGCATAACGTGCGCCAAAGCTTTATGGAGCATCAATGCACAAGCAACAATCATTTTATCATCGGGTTATAAGATTGAAGATATTACCCAACAACATCAAGATGTGAACTTCCATGCTTTTTTACAAAAACCATACCATCCACGTACTTTGGTGAAACAGCTAGAGTCTATATTCTGCTCAAACAGCCCAGAACCAGCACTAAATTAGTCTTAATAACCTTCCCGAAGCAGCAGTAAATAACCAGCAACACCTAAAAACATTAGGTCAGACCACCAAGCTGCATAAGCTGCTGGTAAGTAACCGCCATTGCTCATTACATTCATCGATGTATTAAAAATATAAAACAATAGCCCCAGTGTTAGCGCAGCCAATAAACCTTTAGAGTTTGCCGAAATACGGCTGCCCATATTACCACACAAGCTGTATGCCAACATCACCATAATTAAACATGCCAAAGGCCCTGCAATCCTTTTATGCAGTTGATATTGGTATTGCTTTGCATCCAAGCCTGCATCAGACAACGCCTGTGTAAAACGATAAAGCGTAAGCCACTGCATATCCCTTGCTCTGGGTGCAGCAACTGTTTTAGGACCGATATTCGATTGCAACGTAAGCTTTGGCATGCTTTGCACACGAATACCCAACTTTTCATCGGGTTGACTGACATATACCTTTTCTAAGTACCAAACACCATTTTCATAATATGCCTTACTTGCATCTGTTCGCCCTTGCCACTGACCCTGCTGGTCTGTTTTTAACACCATCAATTTAAAATATTTACCTTGCAACGGTTGTATGCGAAAAAATCTACCTTCATCACGAAACCACTGTTCACCATCAGCACGCACAGGCTTTTTACCCTGCACCAAAGTCTTTTCCATAGTATCCAATCGCACATTGGTGACTGGCTCAACCCATTCACCCAGAGCAAAAGTAAAAAAACCAACACAACAGGCAAGCACCAACAATGGTGTTAAAATAAAACGTAGTGACACACCCGCCGCTCTAAGTGCAACCAACTCATGATGATGAGAAATTTCAGTCATATAAATTGATGCCCCAAAAAGCACAATCACTGGAAGAAAATCTGTAACCATAAAAGGAACTTTGAGCATTAAATATTCAAGCAAAAGACTCACTGTCATCGTTTTGCCTATCAATGCTGCCTTACTAAAAGACTCTGCAACCATAAACAAAAGAATCACGCCCAAAGCAATCGCAACAATACGCATAAAGCTGGACACAAATATCCACCGAAATAAAACTGTCATGCACGTATCGTAAGTGACTAAACTTGAGATGCAACGTCAAACCCTTATATGGCAAAACTTGTAACCAACCATCATCTAGGCAGACTTCGCCCCTTAACAATAACAGTAGGGGTCTGAACATTACTGTAAGGGGTTAGTTATGAAGCTTTTAACATTAATATATCTGTTTTTATTCAATATAACACCTGCCTTTGCTGCTGAAAGCAATGGTGTGGATAGCTTCTTTGGTACCATGAACAGCTATCTCGCTAGCGTACTTTTCTACGATGTCTTTCCTGGTAAAGCAGAGTTTCCATTCATTGTTGCTTGGTTAAGCATGGGCGCAATTTATATGACTTTCCGCTTTGGTTTTATCAACTTACGCATGATTGCTCATGCCTTTAATATTTTACGCGGTAAATACCAAAGCCCCGAAGACAAAGGTGAAGTGACTCCCTTTCAAGCTTTAACCACTGCCCTTTCTGCCACAGTAGGTTTAGGTAACATCGCAGGTGTTGCTATTGCCATCATTCTTGGTGGACCAGGTGCTATTATTTGGATGATTGTTGCAGGTTTTTTTGGTATGTCTGCCAAGTTTACCGAAGTAACACTGGGGCAACTTTATCGCCATACACGTCCTGATGGGCGCTTAATGGGCGGTGCAATGTACTACTTATCCGAAGGTTTGGCGGAAAAAGGGTTGAAAGGTACAGGCAAAGCACTTGCCATTATGTTTACTATTTTTTGTATCGCAGCTTCCCTTGGCGGCGGCAATGCTTTTCAAGTCTCTCAAGCCATGGGAGCCGTACAACATGAAATCACCTTTTTTAAAGACTATCCTTGGATGTTCGGTATCATCATGGCTACATTGGTTGGTGTTGTGATTATCGGTGGTATCAAACGCATTGCCCATGCTGCTGAAGCTATTGTGCCAACCATGGTACTAATTTACGTGGTAACATGCTTATGGATTATTCTTGCCAACATAAGCGTAATTCCCGATGCTCTTACTACGATTTGGCATGGTGCATTTTCCATGGAAGCTGGATTTGGTGCTTTGGTTGGCGTGATTGTACAAGGTTTTAAACGTGCAGCATTTTCCAGTGAAGCAGGTATTGGTTCAGCCGTGATTGCTCACTCCACTGCATCAGTAAAATACCCAGTACGCCAAGGTATTGTCGCATTATATGAACCCTTTATTGATACCATTATCATTTGCACCATGACTGCTTTGGTCATTGTGGTAACAGGCGTGTACAACGCCCCTGAACATGCTGCACTGGTTGATGCCAAACAAGGTGCTGCTCTGACCTCTGTTGCTTTTGGCTCTGTTGTACCTTGGTTTTCCAGCATTTTATCACTTTCTGTCGTGCTTTTTGCTTTTAGCACCATGATTTCATGGTCATATTATGGTGAACGCTGCTGGACATATATCTTTGGCGAACGTTTTTCTATGGTTTATAAAATCACCTTTTTGATTTTTATCGTGTTGGCAACATTAGGTAGTGCTGGCAATATCTTAGACTTTAGTGACTTATTATTACTGGCTATGGCATTACCTAACTTTGTAGGTTTATATATTCTCCAAGACAAAGTCGCCCAAGCACTGGCTGAATACAAAGAAAAAATGAGAAATGGATTTAAGCACTAGAGAAATATCGCAATGCAGATTAGACTGCGCCTGACTTTAAAATCAGGTGGTCTTTATGGACATTGACGTAAAAAAAATCGCAAATCTTTCTCGTATTCGTTTAACCGATGATGAAGCGACTGAACTTGCACCCCAGCTCAACAGTATTATGGGATATATCGACAAACTCAGCGAGGTAAACACTGATGGTGTTCCTCCCACTGCACATCCCCATGATGTAGCTATGCCACAACGCGCTGATATTGTTACTAACACTGACTGCCGTGATGCTTTGCAAAAACCTGCCCCACGTACAGAATCAGGTTTATACGTTGTTCCCAAAGTGATTGAGTAACTACCTCACTTCTCCCTAAAACCAAACTATTTTTTGAGGACATATTATGCCATTTCGTTCACTCAGTGACATTCAAAACCAACTTAATGCAGGACAAACTACTGCGGTTGAAGTTGCCCAGCTCTATTTAGATCGCATTAAACAATACAACAATGATTTAAATGCATTTGTACATATT
>JALUWH010000005.1 GCA_027019685.1 Ghiorsea sp.
TAAAGATTGGTTAGCTGCCGTTTAAATGTCTAACGACAGAGTTTTGGTCTATTCAAGTGAAGATGGGATGATCAACAAATCATCCCAGCCTTCTGCCAAAGCGGGAAAACACAAAAAGAACAAAAAGCAAGCTACACCCTCCCCCATTAAAAACCCCAACAAACAGGGTGTACGTATCATGCGTGAAAGCAAAGGGCGCGGTGGCAAATCTGTGTCTGTGATTACAGGTTTAAACTTGGATAAAGATACACTCAAAAAGCTGGGTAAAACACTCAAAGCACAACTGGGTACAGGTGGTGCTATTAAAGATGGTAACATTGAAATCCAAGGCGACCACAGGGAAAAGCTTGTCGAGCTTTTAGGCAAGCAAGGCATCAAAGCCAAAATAGCTGGCGGCTAATTTTTGTATTTAAGAGTCAGCCTTGGTTTTATCATACTTCTTATACCCACCGCGTTATGGAATCATGATATTTTCTTATTCCTCAACACTATTCATTACCCTATTTTAGATTATATCTTTGGTGTTACCTCAGGTTTAGCTGACTACTTGGTTACACTGTTATTTGTGTTTCTTGTGATGCTATTTCATCTACGTTTAGGTCTAGCAGCTTTAGTAACCTATATCCTTGCTGGAGCAAGTAACCAAATATTAAAACATATTTTTGATATGCCCAGACCACCTGCTTTATTTGAGAATATACATATCCTTGGCGAACCTTTATACCATCTCAGCTTTCCATCAGGGCATGCAACTTCAAGCGGTGCTTTGGCATGTTTAGCCCTACATTTCTGGCAGGATAAACCCAAACAAGCATGGGCTGTTTTTATATTATTTGTGTTTGTTGCCTATGGTCGCATCTATGGCGGTGTACATTTCCCCATTGATGTACTTGTTGGTTTCACCATGGGTGCAGCAATCATGGGTTGGATAGAGCATGTATCCAAACAATGGAACCTCAAAATATGGGAACAAAATGAATGGTCTTGGAAACTTCCTGGGCTAATTCTTGTGTTCCTTGCCACCATCATAGGCACAGGTCATCAAATCCAACCTTCCACTGCCCAGCCCTTAGCCCTAGTCTTGCCCATTGCTGCTTTAATATTACTGATGCAAGCATGGAAAAAGAGGCTGCTGCGTGAAAGTTAACAACATAGAAACCAAAGTTCACTTTGAATCCTTAGAACATGCAGATCGTATCAAAGGTATTGCCAACTTATTATTGCGCCGCAATCGTTTGACCCCACATGTGTTGGTGCTTTGCCCTGATGAAGATTTTATGCAGCAATTGGATGAAACACTTTGGACCATACACCCTGAATCTTTTTTAGCCCATGCTATCGCGGGCGATGACGAAGCAGCTAACGCCAAACAACCCATTTTATTGGCAACGCATATCAACCGTGATAACCAAGCAGCCGTGCTTATCAATGGTGGTTTAGAAATACCACCCGAATTACAAGGTTTTTCACACATCGTTGATTTCGTGGATGCTTGGGATGAAAATTTAAAACAAGCTTCCCGCGAACGTTTTAAAACCTATAGGCACCTATCTTTTGAACCCAGTTATATATCACCAAGCAAACAAAGCTAACACCCTAAGATGTTTGGTATTTGAACAACATATACCGTTTACTTTCAAACAATACCTGCCCCATTTTTTCTCGCATGTTTTTCGGCATATTGCCCAACTCACCTTTGGCTACCACCACATAAAAGGTTGGCAACTTATCAACGACTTGTGTTTTAAATTGCTGCCAAGTAATCACTTTACTGTGCTTCATGGTACGTGGAGCTAATTCTACCAACACAGCTTGATTCCCTGAATAATATTGTGCTGAAAATGGGCGTGTATTGATATAATAAATGCCTTGCGTATCTGCTTGATGTGCTTGGTAATAAGCAATTAAGTTTTTCTCAGTCGGTAATTTTTCTTCATGCTGGCTAAAATAAATGCCTGCAACAAGAAAAATCACTGGTGTAAACAACACAAATCCACTGGTCACAGGATAAGAACCTATTCTTATTTGATGCCCTTGTTTTGCCCAGTACATTGCCAATAAAATAGCCAGAGCAGGCAATGATGGTAAAATATATGTAGCTAAAATATTGGCAGAAATCGTGAAGAAAATAAGCGTGAACAATGACCACATCACAAAATAACTTATTTCCTGCTGTTGCCGTAATGTGTGAAACATCTGTTTAATACCCGATGCACTCAGCATACGTTTACCCAATATTGCTAAAAGCATGAATGAAAAAGGAAGCGCTGCACCCAGCCACATAATCCAAATATAACCTTTGGGTTCTTTATGCGCCGTGCCATACAAATCACCTTTCCAGCCCGAATCAATAAACCGCATAAAATGCTCACCAACAATAAAATAATCGATAAAACCTGGTGTTTTCAACTCAGCCAGCACATACCAAGGCAAAGCCAATAGCACTACAATAGCTAGACCTGCCCACCAAGAAAAAGCGCGAAGTAATTTCAAGCGTTTAAAGTCCCACATCAACCACATGCTTAATGCACCGCCTACCAGCACAAAAATCAATGGTCCTTTGGTTAATAACCCCAAAGCAATACCAACAAAAAACAAATGACTCCAATAAGACTCTTGTTTTCGTATCACCATGATAAAAGAAATCATGGTTAATGTGCTGGCAAAAACGAGAAAAGGATCGGTTAATACAGCACCACTCAATACAAACACCAAAACCATGGATAAATAGATTAATACACCCAAATAGGCTGTCGCCTTGGCATAAAATGTGAGCAAATAACGGAAAATCAACCACGCCGTAAGCAATGTAAATATGAGCGAAGGAATACGTGGCACAAAATCATGCACACCAAATAATTCATAAGATAATGCTGCTGCCCAGAAAGAGAGCGGTGGTTTACCCCAAAAAGGAATACCCACATCAAAATATGGCGTAATCCAATCATTACTCATCGCCATAATCAGTGCCATATTGGCATAACGCGCTTCAGTGGTATCGGTCAACGGGAAAACCACCATCATAAATACCCGCACCAAAACCAAAATGGCTAAGAACATCCAAAATCGTCGCCTTGTCATGTATTCTTGCATACCTTTCATAGTTTTCCCTTATCCAACCTTTTATTGCACCTTTAAACGACTTTAAATGTCCAAAGCTTGTGAATGACAAATGATATTAGCGGAATCACAGCTACAATCATGAGCGTTTGTATGTATTGATTCTCCAATGGAAACCATGTGGACAACATGTAAGCCAAAACAAATGCCCCACTCTGCACTGCAAAAAAACGCATAAACTTCTGTACATCAAATGTTGCTTTAAACACATATTTACTTTGAAAAACATAGGAAAACATGAAAGCAATGAAAAAGGCACAGCTATTAGCAAGCAATACCGATGTGCTGAACCCATATATCAACAGCCATGCTGACAGCAAATGAATCAATGTCGCAATCATGCCGAAGAAACCATACCTACTTAATTGCAGCAACAATACCTTAATATTCGCGCTCCACGATATAAATAGGGCGGCGCTTAGATTCAAGGTAAATCCGACCAATATACTCGCCCAAAATACCAATACCCATCAGTTGAATACCGCCAAGAAACAGCACGATGGTAATAATAGATGCATAACCAGGGCTATCCACACCAAACATCAGTGTTTTCAGAATAATCCATGAGCCATACACAAAGGCAATCAGCGACAACACACTGCCCACATACAACCAAACTCGTAAAGGCGCAGTTGAAAAGCTAGTGATACCATCCAGTGCGAAGTTCCAAAGCTTCCAACCATTAAAGCTAGATTCACCTGCTTTGCGCTCATCACGTTTATAATTCACAATGGTTGTTTTAAAACCAAGCCATGCAAAAATGCCTTTCATAAAACGCTGTGTTTCAGGCAATTGTTTTAATGCCTCCACCACACGCCGTGACATCAAGCGATAATCGCCAACATTTTGTGGAATTTGAATATCCGAAATTTTATTATGCATTTTATAGAAAAAATCAGCACTTATACGTTTAGCTGCCGTATCACTGGTTCTATCTTCGCGCTTACCAAGCACCACATCATAACCCGCTTCATATTCGCGCACAAAATCCAAAATCAGTTCAGGAGGGTCTTGTAAATCCACATCAATAGGCACCACCACCTCACCTTTAGCATGGTCAATACCTGCTGTGAGCGCAGCTTCTTTACCAAAGTTTCGTGCTAGGTTTAATACTCTAATTTCGTCATACTCTTTGCTTTTTTCAATCAAGACATCCAACGTGTTATCACGGCTTCCATCATTGACAAATACAATTTCAAAATCACGACCTAAACGCTCTAAAACAGCAAACATTTCTTGCAAAAACACATCAATTACACCTGCTTCATTATAGCAGGGTACAACAATAGATATAAATGGTGTCTTATTTTGCATGAATCACTAACCGCCTGTGTTCCCAATGTTGAAAGTGTAATTCGTGACCATGCCTAAAGCAAACATACGCACCGCTCACATAACTTTCCTCAAACACTCTTGCTTATATACCAATAAAAAAACAGCAACCCACTCCCACATTAGGCATAACAATTGCTAGTTTCATTATTATTATAAGTTGTAATCAGTGGGTAAAGAAATTGAGGCAAGTATAAAATGTGGCATTTATTTAAAAGGGTTTTCACAAGTCAGAAAAAGGGCACTTCTCAAACAGAAGATAGAGAACATAAACCCTTTAACCTTGATTTGGATACCCGAAGTGGTTTTGAAGCCAAGCAGTTACTAGAAACAGACTCTCAAGCTGAACG
>JALUWH010000006.1 GCA_027019685.1 Ghiorsea sp.
AACTAAAATATCATCATCCACATCTACGAAGGCTTATATTGTTAAGATTAGTACAGTTACTGGAAGGGTGGCCGTGGGGAAACCATGTTAAGCAAGGAATTTGAAAAAGGGTTCACCCTCATTGAGGCAATGGTCACTATGCTGATTGTTTCTGTTGGTTTGCTGGCAATGGCAAGTCTTCTCATTACAGCGATTAAAGTTAATCAGGATAACGAAATGCGATTGGATGCAAGCAGCAAGGCGGATGCTATTGCGAACTATGCGATTACACAGGTTAGGACAACAGTAGATTTATATGCTTCTACACTGCAAACCACAGCGAATGCGATGGCAAAAGCTCCTTCAAATAATGTTTTTACTCCATCCGTTGCTTTAAGCCCTAACCCTACGCAAGATTGTATGTATCATAATATTGATGTTACGATTTCTTGGACATTACGTGGCGCCTCTAAATCTGTAGTTGTTCATACAGGTGCAATGACGAATACAGGGGGCTGCTAAATGGTAGTCCAAGCCATAGCTAATCAAAACAAGCTACAAAAACAGCAGGGCTTTACACTTATTGAAGTCATGATTTCCATTGTGGTAGCAATGGTTGTGTTGGCAGGTTTAATGTTAACCTTCACCAGTCAAAGCAACCAATATCAATACCAAAATAAACGCATTGATGCATCCCAAGATTTGGAGTTTGCCTTAAAGTTTATCGCACGCGATTTGCGCTCGGCTTTGGTAGGTTCGGTGGCTGGTGCACCTGTGATTGATATTTACGCATCGACAACAGCACCCTTTGAGACCACGCGGCTTAGGTTTGAGGTGTGGGATGCTGCGCTTGCTCCTGCAACTTCAACTACTAAGCGGGTATTGCGACATTATGGATATACTTTGGCTAGCAAAAGCATTGTTTATGATAGAAATGCAGTACCCCTGAGCACTAGAGAGATATTGCCCAATGTAACCTTATTTAAGGTGTTTGATGATAATAATGTTGGAGGGACATCGCGGGCTGGTTTTTCGGGTATTCCAGATGCCTTACCGAATACTTTGGTGCCAGATCCTGCAAACTCAAACACCCCACTTTCTGTTCCTGGTTACACCATATTGATTGAAGTGGAAGTGCCTGCTGGTTACAAAGGCGGTTCTTTGAAAGATGTTAGGGGAAATGTTGTGACAACCAAACGGATATGGCGCTATGCACAGGTTTATCCTATGGCGGCTGTTCAGTGATATACGATGATGGGGGAGTGTAATGAAGGAGTATGACATGGAAGAAAAAGCTATTAATCATAAACATAATGAAGGTGGCTTTATTTTGGTTACTGCCATCATTTTATTGGCAATTCTGATGGGGCTTGGTGCGGCGGCAATGTTTAAAACCAATGTAGAAATGAAAGTCTCGGCAAGTGCTGCGGACACAGCCAAAGCTTTTGCTGCAGCGCAAGCAGGGCTGGATTATGTCTACAACTATTGGAGTCAAGACCCAAATGGGCAAGTTGAATTTAAAGCTATTGCTACGGCTGCTAGTGCAGGAGGCACTACAGGCACAAACATTCTTATTGATAAAGCACCAGCATCAATTACACCAGATTTAGGTACGAATGCTATGGCTGTGGATACTTGGGTTAAAACTTCTGGTGCGAGGGTGTATAATTTGACCAATGCAGGTGTCCAGAAAGCTGCGTCAGCAGCAAATTGGAACGTGGATAAATACGCTCAAGTTGCAGTATGGGTAGCGCGCTTTAAACCATCGACATCAGGTTATCCTTATGCAACACCAAAGCTTACGACTGATACTTGTCTTGACTGTACAGCAGTGACTTATGTTCTCGGTCGTTCTGGCAATGCGTATAAACTACTTCGTGAATATGCTTTTATTTCAACCAGTACAATTCAAGCTAGAGGTGCGATGGTGAATGCACCTACAATTATGGAATGTGGTGCCTCGGGACCAGTGGCAAGCACAACAACCAACAACTTTAATGCGGGAAGCTCTACGACCAGTCATATGATTGATGCGACCCAGGCTCCTGGCGGTACAGCAATGGCAACCAATAATTCAGTAAACATTAATAAGGGAAAGAAGCCATGGGATAAAAAATTAAACAGGGGCACAGGCACTAACTTAAAAGGGGTTGACCCATGGATTGTGTATGACCCAGGTAAAGTTGTTGCGGGAGATTATCCTAAAATTAATGGTGGTTGGATGAGCGCAAATAATGCCACTACTGTTAGTGCAGATCTTTATGGTACACCCGATCAAATCAATTACTTTACCAGCGCAACATCACAGTTGTTTCCTTTGGACGCCTATAGGGAAGCGGCAAATCGAATTGCAGGCTTTAGTGGAGAAAAATTAAAACCAGATCCAGCTGACCCCACACAAGATTATACAGTCACAGCGGGTACGCCGCTTGGCAATTATAAAACATTGAAAAAAAATAATGCTGGTCATGCGCGAACAGGTACAATTCAGTGGCCTGATGTGATTTATAACATTCGCAAGAGTATGCCCATGTATGGTTTGGTTCGCTTGTTAATGCCTGTAACATCTCAGGGGTCTACAACAATCTGTGGTAAGAATACCACTACATATACCCCCGTGTATGATCCGCTAGCGACAACCTTAGGTGGGAAAAAGATGTTTTCTCCTAAAGGTAAGCTGATTGTGTATGGTGGTGCGCTTTTTGATTTCTTTATTGATTCGAATGGGAATGACAAATATGAGCCAGCAACAGAAAGATTGGTAACACCGAGGGAAGCTTTAACCTTTAAGCTTAACGTGGATAGTCCATTGATGTTTAACCCTGCAATGGATGGGAAAACTGTCCGTACAGGGCAGTCAGTTGCTGCAAATAAATGTGATATTTTGAATATTAATTGCTATCCAAATGGTTCACCAAGCTGGAAACAGGCCAATGATAAGATGGAAGATGGTATGATGGATTTGGTTTGGGATGTAGATAATATAGCAAGGAATTGGCCAACTAAGGTTATGAATGCGGCGGGTGCATATCAAATCGGAACACCCTTTTCCTTTACGGACTGGATGACACAAGAGTCGCCACAGGTTGTGACATCAACAGCAACGGGTGGAGGGAATAGTTGGTCAGCAGCGGATAAAACAGCCATGTCCGAACTACTTGATTATTATATCAAAACAACGGCGTTGGCGAGTAAAAATACGTGGTCGGATACAACGCGTTCCAATATAGAGCTTAATGCACAAAGTTTTTATATTGATACTGGAAACGATTTGGTTAAAGGGCAGGCTTCTGCTGCGGACTTATATCATGCCTTTTTACCAAGTGGTTATATTCATGGTTGGAAACGAGGCTTGTTGGAGTCAGGCTTGGCAGCAGTGGGCAGTGATGGTGTGAATAGTATTTGGAATCAAGACTTGATTCAAAGCCCATATTTTACACCCAAAGAAAGTAAGCTTTTTCATATTACAGGCGCTGGTGCAAATGCTAAAGTTGATAAGGATTTTGCAGATATTCCAGCAGAAATGTATGCGGGTGGTCTTGTGGATATGCATCAAGAAGTAAATATTTCAGGTGTGGTTTATACGCCTGGTCAGCTTGAATTAGAGCAAAAGAATCAAAATGGCCATGATGCGCTTCAATACATTAATGGGATTGTTATTACAGGTTATGGTGTATTTATGAAGAACGAGGCAGGTACTGGGTCGCGTACAGTTATTGCATACGATGATACTTCAATTGATAATTTACCAACGAATAATGACACGTTAAACCTAGGTAGAAAATACTGGCAAGAACTAAAGTAAACTAAAAGGTGATTGAGTAGCTTGAAGTGTGTTATTTTTGTTGCTGTTTTGGACTGTTTTTCGTGTCATCTGATGCGTGTTGGGTTATTTCCTGACGTATATAAGAAGCAACAGCCTGAACTTCATCGGCATTCAAAGTGATTTGTGCTAAATCATCCATTTCATCGTCAATAGCTTCTTGTACTATAATGGTGTCTAGTGTTGGTGTTGTTGAGGGGTCGTTAATTGCATCAACCAGTTTCTTCATGCCTCTTAGACGATTACGTCCTTGCGCACTTAAAACATGACACCTTGAGCATTGAGCTTCCCAAATATCTTTTCCGCTAATAGTGGGGTTGTTTTTTGTGTTTGAAGTGGGGGGTGCTTTCATTTTGATAATGCTGGCCTCTTTTTTTAGAGGGACTAAAGCTGGATTGTTGGTGTAATGCATTTTCCCAGATTCATCTTTCCATGTGTATATTTTCTCAGCATAGCTGAGGTTGGTGAAAGATAGGGTGCTAAATATAAATAAAGCACTTAGCTGGAATAAAGTATTGTGTGTTTTTTTCATGGTTAACCTGCCTCTCTTGAAAAATGAAGTCGTTATTTAAGCATAGTATAGACATTTGGTAAATGCATTGTAATTTTTTTGATGTGGCGGGTGTAGTTGTATAGATGAATTTTGAATAGAGGCTAATTAAAGGAGTAATTTTATTGCTAAGTGTTTGTTTTGGGTTAGAATGTACAAATGCAGGTTTCTCTTGGTTGAGGCCAGAAATGCATATTGTGTTGAGAAGGCACGATGATACATCAAGCATTTGACTTTAGCGTTTCTTTTCACTACGTTAGCGTCATGAGTGTTAGTAACGCCTTAGCTGAGGGGTGCAAATGAAGCTTTTTTCGCGTAAAAAAGAGCCTGTAATGGGTATTGATATTAGTGCGTCAGCCATTAAGTTGATTGAATTGACGCATAGTAAAAA
>JALUWH010000007.1 GCA_027019685.1 Ghiorsea sp.
ACTTAATAAACAACCTACACTCTCTTTACGCCCAGTAAATCCGAACAACGCTTGCACCTTTCGTATTACCGCGGCTGCTGGCACGAAATTAGCCGGTGCTTCTTCTAAAGGTACCGTCAAATCAGAAAGTTATTAACTCTCATCTCTTCTTCCCAATTGAAAGTGGTTTACAACCCTAAAGCCTTCTTCCCACACGCGGCGTCGCTGCATCAGGCTTGCGCCCATTGTGCAATATTCCCCACTGCTGCCTTCCGTAGAAGTCTGGACCGTGTCTCAGTTCCAGTGTGTCTGATCATCCTCTCAAACCAGATACTGATCATCGCCTTGGTAGGCCTTTACCCTACCAACTAGCTAATCAGACGCGGACTCATCTATCAGCACAAGGCCCGAAGGTCCCCTGCTTTCCTCCGTAGAGATTATGCGGTATTAGCTTGCGTTTCCACAAGTTGTCCCCCACTAATAGGCAGATATCCACGCGTTACTCACCCGTGCGCCACTCGTCAGCAACTAGCAAGCTAGTTCTGTTACCGTTCGACTTGCATGTGTTAGGCACGCCGCCAGCGTTCGTTCTGAGCCAGGATCAAACTCTCCGTAGAAAGCTTAATACTTAATTTAATTCATCCCAACTATATTGGCCACAAGACCACTCAAAAATAAACGTAACGTTCATTATTATGAACCATAAGCTTACATCAAGTAATCTCACCAATAAAGTTAAGACAAGACTCGATGCGCTCACAGCTCAAGTAAAAATTATATATTGTAAAGAGCAAATCCAGCACCGTAACTTGTCGCTTTAAAAGCAACCCGTCTCGCTGCGGGCGGCGAACTTTATCGCCTGACTTTAACTTGTCAACCATCTTGTTTTAACGCCTACTTAAGACACCAAAAACAACAACCAAACAAATCAAAATCAACCACAAAAAACAACCTCTTACAAAACCGTCTCCTGTGACCCTCCTTGCGAAGGGAGGCGAAACATATCGCCTAACTTTAACCTGTCAACTGCTTATTTCTAACGCCAAAATGACAACCAAGAACATGCAGTCAACCTGATAAAGCACAGCTAAAAAACCTTCTTTCTAGCAGCCCCTCCTTGCGAAGGGACGCGAAACTTAACGGCTAACTTTCAGAACACAACACTTTATATTTAAGGCAAAAATATCTAAGATGAAAAACGTGTTTTATTCGAGCTTTTGGCGTTCTTTCTTGGCGCGGATACGTTCCTTCTTATCATCGGCAGCATGTGCACTTCGTGGTTTACGTGGTAAAGCGCGATATATTTCAATGCGTTCACCCTCGTGTAATTCCTGTGTCAGCTTGACCAACTTTGCAAAAACACCAATTTTATTGACTGCTAAATCAATATTAGGATATTTAACTAATACTGTAGACATTTTAATTGCCTGCTCAACTGTGCAAGCATCTGGTACATCAAGTTCTTCTAAAAACTGTTCATGAGGTAAAGCGTATACAATCGAAATATGCATTGGCTACTCCTTAAATTGCCGAAAGGCTTCTTGCACGCTTTTCAAACGTGTTTACCATCGTTTTACAAGCCACTCCAAAAATAGGTGATGCTACAAGATCCAACATCATGTTTTTAAACTCAAATTCAATAGAAAAATGTACTTTACAACTGTGGTCATCAATATGTTCAAACGTCCACACGCTTTCTAAAAACTTAAAAGGACCAGATAGCAAACGTATTTCGACAAGCTTATGCGGCATGAAATAATCAACCGTTTGAAACTTATATTTTGTACCCGCCAAGTCCATGGTTAATTCAGCACTCAACTCATTCTCTTTTACTTCTAACAATTCAGCGCCGCACACCCAAGGTACAAAAGCAGGGTACGCTTCAATATCCATCACCAAGTCATACATCACCTTGGCACTTGCAGGCAATACTTTTTTTTCCTCAAAGCAATGCATTAACCGCGGCTTCTTTTCTTTTCCTGATGCCTTTTTTCATTGGCAGTCTTGGTTTTACCCTTAGCTTTTTCTTCATAAGGGTTATCAGATTTAGCAAATTTTAAACGCACAGGAATACCTGGCAATTTAAAGTGCTGCCTAAAGCTTTTTTCCAAATAATGTTTATAAGATGGTTTAATGGCTTGCGGGCGATTGCTGAATATTTTAATCATAGGTGGCGTTGTGCCAATTTGTGAGGCATATTTTAAACGCACCACCGCACCACTGTCACTGGGTGCATACTGTTTTTTCTCGGCGGCAATCATCCAGCGGTTCAACTCACCCGTACCAATCTCAGTACCATTAGCAATGCCAGCATCTACAGCATGCTTCAATAATTTTTTCACACCTTTTTTATGTTTGGCTGCCGTGCGGAACACAGGGATATCAGGTAAACCCCGCATTCTAAAGTCTAAACGCTCAACATAATATTTCCAATCTTCATCAGACAATAAATCCACTTTATTGACTGCAACAATTAAGGCACAACCTTCTTCCTGTGCCAAATGCATCAAACGCATATCTTGTTCAACAATACCTTCTGCACCATCGAGTACCATGACCGCAACATCGGCACGTCTAAATGCTTGCACTGCTTTCACACGCGCCACAAACTCAATCACATCACTAATACGCCCTGATTTGCGTTGTCCTGCTGTATCTACCAAACGGATAAAGTTATCTTCATACGGCATGTCCGTATCAATAGCATCGCGGGTTGTGCCTGCAATCGGGCTAACCACCATTCTATCTTTGCCCAACCACGCATTGATAAGTGTTGATTTACCCACATTAGGGCGACCAATGACCGTGATTCTAGCCAATGGTTTTTCATCACTGATTGGGTCTTGAATATCATACTTAGGGATTGTTTTGGCAATCAAAGCACATAGACTTTGCATACCATGACCGTGTGCGGCTGAAACTGGCTGCGGGTCACCCATACCAATTGCAAAAAACTCAGATGCAAGCCCAGCATTCTCCGCTTTATTCACGGTAAGTATCACTGGGATATTTGATTTTCGCAATTTCTGAGCTAGGGCATGATCTACAGGTGTTGGCCCTGCAATTGCATCCACAGCAAACAAGACCACATCTGCAATTTCAAGTGCGGCTTCAACTTGGCTATCAATGGCACCTTGCATTTCACCATGTTGTGATTCACCGATACCACCTGTATCCACCAATACACACGCTTCGCCACCAATGACACATTCCGTTTCCAGTCTATCAACTGTCACGCCAGGTCTATCACCGACAATAGCTTTTCTTTGTTTAATAATACGATTAAATAATGTTGATTTACCCACATTTGGGCGACCTACAATAGCAACAACTGGCAATTGATGTCCCATTATGGTGTCACCATTACCATTTCACCGCGTTCTGTACGCAGCAACAAGCCATTGGGTGTCAATAAAGGTTCGCGTGAAATATAGCCTGATAAAATGGTTTGTGCTTTCACATTACCTTGCAAATCCAATTGGTATATAGTGCCATGATTGTTTGCCACCCATAACGCACCTTGCCAAAACACTGGCCCCAACAACCCTGTGGCAGATATTTTCTTACTCCACAAACGATTACCTTTCTCAATATCATAAGCATGCACATAACCTGTGCTATCTGCCATATATAAAACTTTACCAGCAAGCATGGGTGAAGACCGCAATGAAATTGGCAAATTCAATAATAAAGAACCATCTGCGGCTGAAATCACCTGCAAGTCACCTTGAAAAAGCGGCGCTAGCAGCACATCTTTATTTACTTCTCCATCCAAATGCAGTTGCGACAAGAAAACAGGTGCTGACAAAGGTGTTTTAATGTCAGAAAGCGATGCCGACTCACTCGAAAGCAACAACTGGTTTTTCCACAACAAATCACCACTATCTGCCTTTAAAGCAATAGCATCACCATTGTTTAATAATGCATAGATATGCGAACCCAATACCAAGGGTGAAGCATTCAGATACATGCCTAAAGTATTGTTTTGCCCTGAAAAGCTCCATTGTTTTTCACCAGCAGCTGAAAAACGATAAACCCGATTATCCGTGGTTTGCACTAAAAAATCATCACCAATAGCCACAGGTGTACCCGTCAAACCTGCCGTTAACTGTGTTTGCCATTGAATTTTGCCATGCACAGGGTCAATACCATACAACATTCCCGCAATATCGCCCAAAACCACCAAACGCTTAGGTAGTGCTAATACGCCTGAATCTGAAGGCGCTTGAATACGAATGCGACGAATATCCCTGCCATCCATATCATACACATGAACCCAACTATCTTGTGCGCCCAACACAATATACGATTGCCCATCTGCATCAATCACAGCAGGCGTACTTAATGCTAGCGGAACATTCGGTAAACGTTGATCAACATCGACTGACCAAGCAATGTTCAATTGTGCTGACGCATTAGCATGTACAGCACTTAACATCACTGACATGCAAAGAACGAAAGCACGAAGTAACATCGACTTACTTCTCAAGACGCAAGGATGCTAACTCTGCTTCTAAATGAGCAACCAACTCGCTGTCATTAGACACTGCATCCAATGCTTTTTGAATCAACGTAGCCTTTTCAGCTTTATCTTCCATTAAAGATGCAAGCAAAGCATAACGTGCTTGTTCATATTGTTTACCCAAGCGTTCAGACAATACTTCCTCTGCCTCAGCAGCTTTACCTTCAGTAATCAACAACTCTGCCAAATCTAAACGCGCTTGCCATATAAACTCAGGCGCAACCTTAGATGCAATGAGT
>JALUWH010000008.1 GCA_027019685.1 Ghiorsea sp.
CAAACGTTTGGTGAGCGGAATACGCGCAGCTTCAGCAGGCACAAAACAACCCACATGGGATAACCAAACAATCCAAGCCACTTGACGCATATAGGTGGACTTCCCGCCCATGTTTGGTCCTGTGAGTAACATAAACTGCCGCTTACGCTTATCCATATGTGTATCATTGGCAACAAAGGGGGCATCATGAAGAAACTGCTCAACCACAGGATGACGACCACCCTCAACCTTGAGGGTGGCCCCACCATGCACTTCAGGACAAATATATTGATGTTTCACTGCCAATGTCGCAAAGCATGTTAATACATCTAAACTTGCCACTGCCAAAGCAGCCGCTTGAATCATGCTTGTTTTGGCAGTGATATGTTGCTGTAATTCCGCCACCAAGGCTTCTTCTTTTTGCATGGCAGCATCTTTTGCACCCAGTATTTCGGATTCAAACTTATGCAACTCATCAGTAATAAATCGTTCAGCATTAACCAAGGTTTGTTTACGCACATATTCAGGCGGGGCAGAAGCCGCTTGAGATTTGGATATTTCAATAAAATAGCCAAACACCTTATTGTATTTGACACGGAGATTGGCAAGACCTGTTCTTTCTCTTTCCTTAGCTTCATAAGCTTTGAGCCAATCATCAGCATCTCCTGCCAAAGTGCGCAATCTGTCCAAATCCGCATCAAAACCTTGCCTAATAACCCCGCCATCCCGAAATAATGCAGGAGGCAAATCTACCAAAGCAGAAGATAATAGCGCACCCAAATCTTCCAAACCCAACATGGCTTCACGCATATGTTGAAACAAACCTTCTCTATCTTGCAAAGCATCAATCAAACTTGGTAAAGCTAAGATACTATCCGTTAAACCACGGTAATCTCTTGGGGCTGCGCGATTCAAAACAATACGCGCCAACATGCGCTCCATATCTCGAATATGACGTAAACCTTGATTGAGATGTTCCCTAGTTTCAGCGTCATCAACCAAACTTTGCACTGCTTGTTGCCGTTGTTTAATCTGACTCAAATCTGTTAAAGGGTTATCAATCCAATCACGAATTAAACGTGCGCCCATCGGTGTTTGTGTTTTATCGAGCACGGTAATTAAACTACCCTTGCGCTCACCTGTCATGGTACAATGCACTTCAAGGTTGCGGCGCGAACGCATATCAATACGCATGCCTTGTTGCTGTTCTTGATATACAGGCAAACTCAAATGTTCCACGCTACTTTTTTGTGTTTGCTCCACATACACCAGAACCGCAGCTACAGCTTTGGCAATGCCTTCATGATGTTCTAAATGAAGCGATGTCCAATCACCCAAACCAAAGAATTGCGCTAACTTCTCTTTACACACATCAATGGCATAACTCCAATCACCCACTTCCCATGTTTTAAGCCCATCAGGAATTTGTGAAGTATCAACATCTCTTTGCACCAACAATTCAGCAGGATTAAGCACGCTCAAATACTCCTGCAATACTTGCCCTGTTAGACTGCCCTGCATCAACTTCCATTGTCCTGAAGCAATATCCAATGATGCCACTGCCCATAAGTCATTATGCAAATATAAAGCTGCAAGTGGTGCTGATGTTTCTTGTTCTAAAAGGGATGACTCTGTGATGGTGCCAGGTGTAACAATGCGCACCACTTCGCGTTTGACAGGGCCTTTGCTAACATCTGCAGCTTCCATTTGGTCACAAATAGCAACCCTACAGCCTGCTGCGACAAGCTTGGCTAAGTAACCTTCAGCTTGATGCCAAGGCACGCCCGCCATGGGAATATCATCTCCATTGGCTTTACCACGTTTGGTCAATGTAATATTAAGAATCTTTGCTGCTTCAACCGCATCATCAAAAAACATCTCATAAAAATCACCCATGCGATAAAAAAGCAAACAATCAGCATGTTCCGCTTTAATTTTGAGATACTGCTGCATCATGGGTGTATGTTCAGTTTTTTTCTTTGCTGCCATTGCGTAAACCTAACGTGGTGAAGAAAAAAACCTACCCATAGTTGAGCTTCTTCTTTTTTTACTTACACTGCCAAGTATTCAAAGGAGTTGATATGGCAGAGCTTGAAAAAGATAAAAGTACAGAGCGCTTTTATAAGATTAGTTATTTTTTAATTCCTGTACCCATGATTGCCTTTGCAGTGATTGCAATTTATATGAGTACCACGGCCGATACACACATCGATACTTTTTGCACTATTGCAACGCAAGCAAGTGACTACAAAAAAGACCCTTTGCAACGGCAAGATTTTAAATTACTCGAAGAAATGACTTTAGATTATTGCAAACAAAATGATGATAATATTGATGCTAGCGATGGTCGGGTTCAAGGACGTGTACGTTGGTTTGAATGCCATGGCACAAGTTGCGGACCAGGGTGGCAAGAATTTCTTGTTGAAAAATAACCCGTACTCATAAAAAACTTCACTTACTCTTCTTCGTACCACCAAAAGTTAACCAATACACACTAATCAATACAGTAGGTGTCCAAATAAACACCCTGTGTATCATATAGCTTGACCAAGTTATGCCAAAGATGGAATCGATAGCAAACAACAACAACCAAATCATAAGTAGGCCAATTAATATCGGTTTTAATTTTTCTTTATTCATATTTTATTCCTCAATTCAACCAATCTTTAACACTAATCTAGTTCTTAACTAAAGCCTCACCTCTACGACAAGGGATGGGTTACTTTAGAACTTGAAAATCAGGAAGAACTACCCTTGAATATGATTTTACCCATTAGTTTATGCGCTGTGAAATTACTCACCTTTGCACCCCTCTTGCATATAACCCTTAAAGGTTTATTTTAACTTGTACGCTAAACTATTCACTTTAGCATAAAAAAGGCGACCCAAAGGCCGCCTTTTCATATCCTAAAGATTGATTTTACTCAGTTTCAGGCTCTTTATCCATACCACCACCCATTTCATGAACACGAACCGCTAAAATCTTGATAGATGTTTCATCAAGACGGCCGCCCCATGTAGGCATAGTACCTTTACGTCCATAAGTAATAGTGTCTTTAATCGTAGCTAAATCACCACCAAAACGCCAAATACCATCAGTTTGGTTTACAGCGCCTGTATCAAAGTCACCATTGAGCATAGAACCTTTACCGTTCATACCATGACAACCTGCACAAGATTCTTGGAATAATTCATTTGCAGCTACAAATGTTGGATTATCAGTACCTTTCACCAATTCACCATCATCATTAAGCTCAGCATTACCCGTTGATAAACCATCATGGATAAAAATTGCTAACTTATCAATATCCGATGCCGTTAGATCTTCATTACCACCTTTGGCTGGCATTTCACCTTGACGACCTTCAGTAATTGTTTCGATGATTTTTGCTGTCCAACCACCATATAACCAATCATCATCGGTTAAGTTTGGAAAAGACTCAGTTGGATGGGCTTTGTTCAAGTTGCCTTGACCACCAGAGCCATGGCATGCTGCACAGTTATCACCGAACAACACTACTGAACGACCCAATGCAAACTGGCGCATTTCATCATCTGCAATAATTTCATCTGCAGACATCGTTGCTAATTTTGCCATGTAATCTTTACGAACAGCTTCAATTTCAGCTACGTCATCACGCATTTCATTGATAGCAGTCCAACCATTTAAATACTTACGATCACCAGCCTTAATTTTAAGCTCATTAAATCCTTTAGCTTTTAATGCGTCAATTTCAGACTGTGTCCAGTTCTCACCATCATAGTATTTATTAATACCCAACACACCCATAATACCTTTCGAGTGCCCGTGAACAAACATTTCAGTTCCCGTGATACTATTAATAGCATTTTGCATCTTAAGGTTTAATGGTGTTGATGGATAAATAATGTAATAACATGTTACGAAGGTAAGACCTGCATAGAAACCAAATGCCCACCACGTTGGTGGTTTATTGGTTAATTCTCTAATGCCGTCCCACTCATGGCCTGTGCTGCCATCATTTGGAGCGTTATGATCACTCATGATTTTCCCTCCTCGGAAATATTGTCATTATCTTCATCGAAAATAATGTTTTTTTGATTAATATACTCTTCATCCTTTTTACGGAAGAAAGCCACATAGGCAACCGCCGTAAAAAGGCATATAAGAATGGTTAATGTACCAAAGCTCACGTATTACTCACGATAAGGTTGACCGAATTTATCATGATAATAATCCACGCCTTCCTCAAAGTGTACATGTGTACCAAGCTGTTGTAGGTATGCAATTAATGCATCCATTTCGGTAACATCAGAAGCATCACCATCAAATGCACGTACATTAATCGGCGTTGGTTCAAATGAATCAGTCCACTGAATCACTTTACCATCATGCTCCCAAGTTTTGCGTTCATATCTAGCACGAAGCGCATCTTCACCCTCGCCATCATCAACGCCAGCTTGTGCTTTCAAATCAGCTTCCCAGTTCGCAATGTCATCAGCGCTATATGGCACATTCATCATTGCCAACACTTCCATACGCTTCTTGGTTCTGCTTGTATCCAACTTAGTTTCTTCTAGGAAGAAATAGTTAGGCATCACTGATTCAGGAACAACTGAACGTGGATGGCGTAAATGCTGAATATGCCATGCATCAGTATATTTATGACCCACACGAGCCAAGTCAGGACCAGTACGTTTTGAACCCCAAGCGTAGTTATGGTCGAAACCAGACTCAATCGCTAGAGAGAAATGACCAAAACGTTCTTTTTCATCACG
>JALUWH010000009.1 GCA_027019685.1 Ghiorsea sp.
GTATTACTATGATTTCAGACTTGGGTATTTTGCTGATTGCAGGGCGCTCATCAGTAAGTTATTCAGGGCGCATGCGTGGTTCACATCCTGTGGTGATGTTGTCTGGGGTATTGTTTTTCACAGTAGGTTTGTTGGGAATGTTGGCTGCAGATATGATTAAAGCAGCAATGTCTAGGCAACGAGAGTATTTGGCTGATGCATCAGCAGTACAATTTACACGCAATCCTGAAGGCATTGGCAATGCATTAAAAGTGATTGGTGGTTATCAAGCAGGTTCACGCTTAAACCTTCCTGAAATGCAGCAGGTAAGCCATTTGTTTTTTGGTGAAGCAGTTAAGGTATGGTGGCAAAGCAATTGGTGGGCAAGTCATCCACCACTAGTTAAACGTATTCAACGCATTGACCCAAGGTTTCGTGGTCGTATTACTAAGATTAATGAGTCTGCTGTACGTGCAAGAAATCAAGAACATGCGATAAGCAACTTCTCACCACCACCCAATGCTGAAACATTGCAGCAGAATGTAGCCCAAGTCATGCAATCGATAGGTGAGCTTGATGTTCAGCATCTGAGTCAGGCGAAACACCTTATGCAACAAATACCCAATGATATTCATGATTTGTTAAGTGATACCTTTGTTGCCAAGTGTATGACCTATGTTCTACTTTTAGATGCCAGTAAAGATATAGCTAGAGAACAAATGCAGATAATTTCGAGTGTGGACTCTTCGCAAGCTTTGGCAGAGGTATTACGCATTCGAAATATCATGCCGAATATGAAGGCAGAGCTTAAACTGCCCATTTTAGATATGGTTTCTTCCCAGTTATCAGAGCTTACTGTTGCGCAACAGCGTGTATTTTTAGATACATTGAAAAAACTGATTGCTGCTAATCGTAAAGTATCGTTATTTGAATATCTATTGTATCAAAACTTTTTGTATAGCTTTGGTTTTAAGACCAATCAGATATCCAATACATATATAGCTATTGAGCGTATGAAGCCAGAGGTTGAATTGCTGCTTGATAGTCTTTGTAGTATGAATAAGACCAATAAACCACGGCATATAAAGGTAAAAGCTTGGGCTCAGGTTTTTCCAAATGAAAAGGTTAAAGAAGGTGTTAAAAAATCAAACCTTAAAGACCTGATTCAAGCACTAGAAAAACTCAATGTCTGTTCTTTTGAGGATAAAAAGAAATTATTGCAGGCTGTTGTCTATTGTGTGCTAAGTGATGGCTTGGTGAGCACAGAAGAATTGGAAACTGTGCGACTTATTTCGATGATGTTGGGTTGCCCAATGCCTTTGTTAAGCGCTAGCTAGACTCTAGCTTATAAAGAAACCAACGCGTATAGCTGCTAAGATCAGAAGGTGTAACACGTTGGTTTTTGTCTTTATTAGTGGTGAGATTTCATCATGAGTTTAAGCATTTTGAAATTAATCACTAAAAAGCGTATGCCCTGCCACAAAAGTGAAGTACGCATGTAGCGCGTCCAACCTGTTGGTGCTGGTGGGTAATAAGCTTGTTGATAAGGCTCTTTATTGGTTACTTTTTTGGTCATGCTATTCTCCTACAAATCTTTTATTTTTAAATGAACTTAGTCTGGTAAAATTGACCAGCCGGGTTTCATTTTGGCTTGATAAATAAAGGTATGGTGGAGAAGGGATTTCATCCAATGCCCAGCCAAACCAACTTCGCCTGTGGTAAGTTCAATGTCACGTCCGTGTTCAGGGTATTTCTCAAAGTCAGGGACAACTGGGAAAACAGTCATGGTTGCAGCGCTTCCGCTAAACATACTTGCACCTGTAGAAGCCACGCAAGCAGCGCCCATTTCAGCCATGGAAGCATGATGGGTAGGCTCATCCGCACCTTTCTTAATCATATCACTGATACTGTTGGCAACCGCAATCGCCATAGCAGCCGATGGCATACCTGTACGCGGTGGTGTTGGGTTAATCGGTGTGCCATTAGCACTTTGCATAGGTTTACTAATCAAATGCGGTGGAGCAAAAGCGATACCGATGGCAAACATATTTTTGTGAGTTGGTGTTTGGTAATGTTTTGGCCAATCACCAGCGCTCCATTCTTCGTATGGGCGAGGTGTGTAGTCGGCATCAACTTTCATAAAGCCATTGGGTGCAAAAATGTCGCTTGTGATGTCTTCACCATCTTTATTGATGGCTTTTAAACCAACACCAGCAAATGGCGGAATCAACATAGAGAAATCAAACTCAATTTCATGGGTTGAACCATCGAGGATTTCATAGTGAATTTTACCCGCTTCAACTTTAGAAACATGGGCGCGAGTAATCCATTCAATATCACGCTCTACCATCAACGATTCTGCAAAGGTTTTTCCGTTGGTGATATAACCACCACGCTTAATATGAACGCCGCCCATACCAAAGTCGCCAAGCTCATATTCATTACTTAGCCATACGATACGTGCTTTATCACGAACACCTGCGTTTTTCAGTACGTGTTCAATATTATAGATATATTCAAAGGCAGCGCCCTGACATGTGCACATGCCGTGCCCTGTGCCGATTACAAATGTACACTCTTTGCCTTGGCGCATGGAATCAATGGTTGCCTGTAATTTTTCGCTGGCTTCAATGGCATGACTAGGGGTACACACAGATACGGTGTGCCCGTGGTCTGGACCTAGACCTTCAGTTGCAGCAAAGTTAAGTTTTGGTCCAGTTGCATTGATTAAATAGTCATATTCAATGGTTTCTTGCTCACCAGCCTTACTTTCTAAGGTATATTCAATTGTAACAAATGGTTTTGTGCTATCTTTGCTACCATCGGGGTGAATAGATAGAGCTTTGGCTTGCCTAAAATCAACATTGGTTTTCTTTTTGTACACTTCTGCAAGGTCGAAAGTAACGTCTTCTTCTTTCATTTGACCCACGCCAACCCAAATGTTTGATGGAACCCAGTTCCATGTTGCATTCGGAGAAACCATAATGATTTCATGCTTCTTGCCTAATGATTTGTTTAAATATCGTGCTGCAGTATGACCGGAAATCCCAGCCCCTAAAATAACCACCCGTGCCATAAAAAAACTCCTCTCTCATTTTAAACTTAGGCATGAATATATTATGTAATAATAATATGTCAACTTTAATCATTGATGTTACGCGCTTGATTGAGAAAGGGTAGAAAATTCCTGATTTGCCGTGAATGCATTGTAGTTTCACCTTGATTCGTTAAAGATGAAGGGTGATACAACGATAATAATTTATAGGAAGTGAGGCTTTAGCCCCGCATGATTCAAATGATGATACGGGGCTAAAGCCCTACTTCCTAGCAATACCTACGGTTGAGAGATTTGAAATCTTGAGCGCAACATCAGTTAATAAGTTTTAAAGTTGTTATACTATAGGCAAATTATGCTTGTATTTGGCAGCATGTGAAAGGATAGTCTTTTATACCTTGTAGTACCGTTTGAAAAAATGCTTGCGAACAAATACACCATATAAAAGCTCAAAGAGTATGGCTATCACAATAAAGCTAACAAATACTGTAATAGCTTTAGGATTCGTGTTGTAGGTGTAGGTGATGAGGGTTACCAATGCGGCGAGACTCATGGTGAAAGCAGCAATAAGAATCTCTTTTCTTGCATGGATTTCATGGCGAAGTTTAAAAGCTGCTAAATTGACAATCGTAAAAATGAGTAAAAACCCAGCGCTACCAATAATCGCAATTTCATTCAGTGATATGGTGTTGGCAATACCAATACTAAGTAGTGAAATAACGATAATATCGTGGCTTGGGATATTTTTTCTTAGTATACTTAATTCTTGAGGTAGCTCTCCTTCTTTGGCAAGGAAATAACCCAGCCTAGCATTACCATAAATGGTGGCATTGATGGCTGAGAAGGTGGAAAGAAGTGCTGCGATAGCCACGATGGTAAAGCCAATATTGCCAAGGGCTGGTTTGGCAGCAATGGCAAGCGCATAATCTTTGGCTTCTAGAAGTTGTGCTTCGGGAACAACGCCAACAGTCACCAAAGAAATAAGAACATATAATAAGATAACAAATAGTGTTGCACCAAAAAACGCTTTGGGAAGATTTTTTTCTGGTGATTTGATGTCTTCCGCAGCATTGGCAATAAGCTCAAAACCTTCATATGCAACAAAAATAATCATACCCGCAGTAACGATAGCTAGTGGTGATTCCCAATGAGTGGGGGATAATTTGTCGGGGTCAATATAGAAAACACCTGATATGATAATAAGAATTAACAGGGTAATTTTAATCAATACAATAATAGACTCAGATTTACTCACGAATGAAGTGCTTATTAAATTAATGACTGCAGGTAAAATAATAGCAATGGTAATCAAAAAGTGATGCTGTAAAGGTGTGGGGCTACCATGAAGAAAAGTTTGCCCATAAGAAGCAAATGCTGATGCATAAAGTGCTATTGTAATGAGGTAGCTAAGCCAAAGCATTAAGTTTACGCTGCTGGATAAGAGGTTGTGTCCAAAAGCTTGGTCAATGAATACGACAGTACCACCTCGATTTTGAAAAGTAACAGATAGTTTGCTGTAGGCGTACGCGGTTAAAAGAGCCACAAGGCCAGCAAACAAAAAGGCAATTGCCGTTGCCCCATGCGCCAAAGATACAGCCTCACCAAGCACAGCAAAAATTCCACCACCAACCATGCCGCCAATACCAATGGATATGGCACCCAACAGCCCAATACTTCTTGTTTTTGTGTTCAAGGTT
>JALUWH010000010.1 GCA_027019685.1 Ghiorsea sp.
AATAGCTTTTTGTGCTTCTGCGGATAAGTCCTTGAATGGGGTGTACATATCCGCACCCATAAACTTGGCAACAGCCTCAATGGTTTGCTTGTACATAAAGGTTTCTCTGCCACCCCATGGTGCAATCGCACCTTGATCCAAGGTGAGTTTGGGGTTGGGTACAACCAAAGCGGGGTCAAAAATAGTTTGTTTGCCAATACCATCACATTGCAAACATGCGCCAGCAGGTGAGTTGAACGAAAACAAGCGCGGCTCAATTTCAGGGTATGAAATGCCACAAGCTGCACATGCACAGTTTTCGGAAAATAATGTTTCTTCTTTCTTCTCTTTGGTGGCAATCAAAGCGATTAACATACCTTCACCGTATTTGAGGGCAGTTTCTACAGAATCGGCAAGGCGGGTACGCATACCTTTTTTGATTACTAGTCTATCAATCACCAGTTCAATATTGTGTTTGATGTTTTTTTCTAAATCGGGCGCATCTTCTAGCGGCATAATCTCGCCATCAATACGAATACGCACAAATCCGTCCTTAATAGCTTGCTCAATCTCTTTTTTAAACTCACCCTTTTTATTGCGAGCTATGGGGGCGAGCAGTTGCAGCTTGGTATTTTCAGGCAGATGTTCGAGTTGTTCAATAATCATGCTTGCAGGTTGCGATGTAATGACTTCACCACATTGATAACAATGGGGTTGCCCAACACGTGCAAATAAAAGCCTTAAATAATCATAGACTTCGGTAATCGTACCCACGGTGGAGCGCGGATTTTTACTGGTGGTTTTTTGCTCAATGGAAATCGCAGGGCTTAAACCCTCAATGGCATCCACATCAGGACGTTCCATCATACCTAAAAACTGGCGGGCATACGCAGACAAGGATTCCACATAACGGCGTTGCCCTTCGGCATAAAGTGTATCAAAGGCTAAAGAAGACTTGCCAGAGCCAGAGACACCTGTAATCACCACAAGTTTATTGCGCGGAATATCCAAGCTGATGTTTTTCAGGTTGTGAACACGCGCCCCTTGGACACGAATCATATTGTCTTTTTTCAAAGTGTGTGTTTAATCCTCAAAATGGCAAATATAATCCAACATATCAGCCACTTCGATGTCAAAAGAGCTGTTTGCAGGCACGTTAAACGATTCACCTGCACTATAAATATGCCAGTCTTCTGAGCCTTCAAGGCGAACACGGCACTCGCCATGTAAAATTTCCATAATTTCGGCGGCAGATGTTTTAAAATTGTAAGTGCCAGCTTGCATAAAACCAAGGGTTTTGGTTTGTCCATCTTCGGTGGTGATGGTGCGGCTAATCACATCACCATCATAATAAACATTGGCTTTTTTAGTAATGGTTGCATTGGGATAAGTCATAGTTGCCTCCTTTAAAGATCAGTATCGAAGAAATCTTTTTTATTATCGATAGGGCTATTTTGTGATGAGCTATCACCTGAGGCAACTTCTGTTGGTGCAGTGCCTTTCTTAAATGCTTCTAAGAATGGCCATTTTGTATTTGGTCCAGCTAATAAGCCCGTTTTGTAATCAATATTTGCCCACTCAATACCGTCTTTGGGAACGGGAAAATCTTCAATGGGTTTACCTTGATGCATCACTTTCATGGCTTGCAGCCAAATAGGTGCTGCTGCCCCACCACCTGTTGCTTTTCTACCCATGGGTGCAGGATTATCTTTGCCTACCCAAACGCCTGTAAGTACTTGTGGTGTAAAGCCCATAAACCAAGCGTCAACTTGTTGGTTGGTTGTGCCTGTTTTACCTGCGGCGGGGCGTTTAAAGTGTTGACCAACTGCTCTGCGAGCAGTACCTCGTTTGACCACGCCTGTCATCATATTCTGCACCAAAAAAGCATCCACAGGGTCAATAACACGCTCGGCAGGGCGCATAGTTTGGTTCACCGCCAATACAGGGTCAACATGGCATACTTGGCAACGGTTGCCTGCAACAGATCTATGTAAGGTTTGTCCAGTGCGGTCTTGCACCTGCTGTATGCTCACTGGTTTATATTTGAGTCCGCCACTGGCAATAACAACATAAGCTTCAACCATATGTTCAGGGGTAACTTCGGCAACACCCAAAGCTAAAGCCAGCTGTTTAGGAAACTTTTGTTCAAAGGGGTAGTCGCGTAAGCGGCGTAAGAAGGTGTTGATGCCAATATCATGCAATACGCGAATAGCGACCAGATTGCGTGAGTGTTCTAAGGCATTGCGCAGGGTTACAGGGCCTGCAAAGCGGTTGCCGTAGTTTTCAGGCCGCCAAAAATCATCGGTAGACTGGCTGTCAAAAACAATGGGCGCATCCATGAAGATGGTAGCAGGCGTGTAGCCCTTTTCGATAGCGGTGGTGTAAAGGAAAGGTTTGAAAGATGAGCCTGGCTGGCGTTTGGCTGTAACGTGGTCAAAGCCACCAAACTTGAAGTCAAAGCCACCCACGCGGGCAAGCACTGTTCCGCGTTTTAAGTCAACGCTGTAAAGTGCTGACTCTATGCTAGGCTGTTGGGTGAGTGCCACGCCATCTTGCCCATCACCACGCAGCAGGATTTCATCACCAGCAATCCAATGGTTGGGGCGTTCTTTTGTGTAAACAACATCTTCACTGTCATCCCACTTCCATGTTGGCGGGCTTAATTGCCATTGATTGATGCCATCATGAACAATCAGAGAACCATCGTCGCTAATATCTTCTACCAATGCAGGGCGCAGTTGATCGCTGGCAAGCGTATCGTGCTCGGCATCGCGTCCTTTTTTCCATTCGCTGATAAGTGCTTCCCATGTTTCAGGTTCATGGTGCGTGGGTATGCGGTAAGGCTGTGTTGTTTCTAGGCGCAACAGGCCATCGCGTACACTTTTGATGGATGCATTTTCTATAGTTTCATCAAAGGGTACAATAATGGTTAGACCTTGTTTGCGTAGAGCATTTCGACCAAATTTTTCAATCAGTGACTGGGTTACAAAGTTTTCATAGGCGTTGTTAAGTTTACGTCTGGGTAGAGGGGTGGTGATGAGAGGCTCTTGTAAGGCAATATTAACATCTCTGGCTGAGGCTAAACCTGTTTGTTTAAGCTGTCTTAGTATGGTGTTGCGCCGTTGTTTTGCGCGTTCAGGGTGGGCATGTGGTGCATAAGAACTGGGCGCTTTGGGTAGACCTGCGAGCATGGCAGCTTCACCTAAGGTTAATTCATCAAGGTTTTTATGGAAATAACGCCATGCTGCTGAAGTTACACCATAAGAGCCTCGACCTAGAAAGATTTGGTTTAAATAGAGGTATAAAATTTCATCTTTGGTAAAATTTTGTTCAATGCGCCAAGCTAAAATAGCTTCTTTGGCTTTGCGGATATAACTTTTCTCGTTGGTGAGTAAGAAGTTTTTAGCCACTTGCTGTGTAATGGTGGATGCACCTTGTACGGTATGTCCTGCCTTCAAGTTGGCTATGGTGGCAGCTATAATTCGTGCAGGGTTAATCCCCAGATGCTCGTAAAAATGTTCGTCTTCAGCAGCCAGAAAGGCGTTGACAACATATTTTGGGATGTCTGATATAGGTGTTAAAATGCGGTGTTCATCGGCAAACTCGGCAATAAGTTCGCCTTGGGTGTTAAACACACGTGAAACTAAAGGTGGCTGATAGGTCGAAAGATTGCTAAGCTGTGGTAAGCCTTGAGAGAAATAAAAAATGCCGCCTGTGATGCAGATTACAGCAACCAAGGTTAGAGTGAGGGATGTTTTCAAAATGAGTTTAAACCAGCGCATATCGCCAAACCTAAGCGAAACACCATGTAAGCAGCAAGCACAAGCTTGTAAGCAAGCTGGTTTTACGCTGATTGAATTGATGGTAGTTATAGCGATTTTGGGTATTTTGATGGCAATCGGTGGCACATCTTGGACATCTTATCGTGAAGCAACCAAAGTAGATTCAGCGAAAGAAAAAGTTGTGAGCATTTTTCAACAAGCGCGGCTAAAGGCGCTGTCTTCGGGTTTTAAACAAGTATTAAACATAGATTATGTTAACGACACGCTTACCGATGCATCAGGGCGTGTAGTTGCTTTTGATGGCGTCAATCTTCAGCACTATGTCGCGGCAGGGTGTACGGTTACCGACCCTGCAGGTGCATTTACTATTGAGTTTAAAGGGGACGGTCGCGTAGGGGGGAATGCAGCAATGACAACTAAAATATCATCATCTACATCTACGAAGGCTTATATTGTTAAGATTAGTACAGTTACTGGAAGGGTGGTTGTGGGGAAACCATGTTAAGCAAGGAATTTGAAAAAGGGTTCACCCTCATTGAGGCAATGGTCACTATGCTGATTGTTTCTGTTGGTTTGCTGGCAATGGCAAGTCTTCTCATTACAGCGATTAAAGTTAATCAGGATAACGAAATGCGATTGGATGCAAGCAGCAAGGCGGATGCTATTGCGAACTATGCAATTACGCAGGTTAGGACAACAGTAGATTTATATGCTTCTACACTACAAACCAAAGCGGATGCGATGGCAAAATCCCCTTCAAATAATGTTTTTACTCCATCCGTTGCTTTAAGCCCTAACCGTACGCAAGATTGTAGGTATCATAATATTGATGTTACGATTTCTTGGACATTACGTGGCGCCTCTAAATCTGTAGTTGTTCATACAGGTGCAATGACAAATACAGGGGGCTGCTAAATGGTAGTCCAAGCCATAGGTAATCAAAACAAGCTACAAAAACAGCA
>JALUWH010000011.1 GCA_027019685.1 Ghiorsea sp.
TATTGCTTGGCTGCATTTGGATGTGCCCGACAAAGGTGCCAACATATTGTCGCAAGCGGTGGTCAAAGCTTTGGGCAAAAAGTTGGATGACATTGAGAAAAGTGAAGCCAAAGGTTTGATTATTGTATCGGATAAAAAGGCAGGTTTTATTGCGGGTGCAGATGTCGAAGAATTTACGCATATCAAAACTGCAGAAGAAGCTAAAGCTGTGATTGCATTGGCGCATGGTGTGTTTAATCGTTTAGAAGGGTTAAATATACCCACCTTGGCATTGATTCATGGGCATTGTTTGGGTGGTGGCTTGGAAATGGCACTAGCCTGTGATTATCGCATTGCAGAACATGAGGCTAGTCTTGGTTTTCCTGAAGTGATGTTGGGTATATTCCCAGGTTTTGGTGGCAGTGTACGTTCGATTCGTCTGTTGGGTGTGCAACATGCCATGACCATGATGCTTACAGGTCGCCCTGTGTCGGGGAAACGTGCAAAACGCATAGGTTTGGTAGATGAAGCCGTGCCACAGCGGCAATTAAAACGTGCTGCGGTGCAAATAATAACCCAAGCTGGGTCAAAAAGAGTGCATAAAACACCTTTGCTGCAAAAGCTTATCCATAGCAATGTAGGGCGCAAATTGGTGGCTATGGGTTTGCGTAAAATGACGAGAAAACGGGTGAATCCTAAACATTATCCTGCGCCTTTTGCCTTGATTGATATGTGGAAAACATTCGGTGGTAATGATAAACGGATGTTTCAGGCGGAAATGGATACGGTTTCCAAGCTGTTGGTATTGCCGCAAACTCAGAACTTGGTGCGTCTATTTTTCTTGCAAGATAGACTCAAATCATTTGGCAAAGCAAGTGATATTAAAATCCATCATATCCATGTCATTGGTGCGGGAGTGATGGGTGGCGATATTGCAGCATGGTGCGCTATGCAAGGCATTAAAGTGACCCTGCAAGACCAAGATATGCAGGTAATTGCCAAAGCCATCAAACGTGCAGCAAGTTTGTTTCAAAAGAAATTACGTCAGCCAAGGTTGGTGCAAGCAGCATTGGATAGGTTGATTCCTGACCTTGAAGGCTTGGGCATTGCCGAAGCCGATATGGTGCTTGAAGCCATTGTGGAAAACTTGGAAATTAAACAATCTTTGTATCAAAGCATTGAGCCAAAAATGAAACAAGGTGCGGTGCTTGCCACCAATACATCGGGTATCCCTATGGATGACTTGGCAACGGTGCTAGCCGTGCCAGAAAGGTTGGTGGGCATTCATTTTTTCAACCCTGTGGCGAAAATGAAGTTGGTGGAAACCATTGCTGGGCAAAAAACAGCCAAAGAAACATTGGCCATTGCACATAGTTTTGTCACCCAGATTCGCAAACTTCCGCTGCCCGTGAAAAGTTCACCAGGCTTTTTGGTCAATCGTATTTTGATGCCGTATTTGATGGAAGCAGTGAATATGGTGGATGAAGGTAAACAGCCTGAATGTATTGATAAAGCAGCCACAGATTTTGGTATGCCTATGGGGCCGATTACCTTGGCAGATACTGTGGGTTTGGATATTTGTTTGGCTGTTGCCCAAGATTTGGCGGATGTAACGGGTGATAAAGTGCCTAAGTTTTTACAAACATGGGTGGAACAAGGGCGTTTGGGTAAAAAATCAGGGCAAGGTTTTTACAGTTATAACAAAGGTAAACCTGTCATGAGTAAAGCCAATGTATCGAGCAAAGAGCAGCAAGAAATTACAGATAGGCTCATCACAAGAATCGTGGATGAAGCCAAACGTTGTTTGCATGAAGGCGTGGTTGAAGATGCTGATTTGTTGGATGCAGGCATGGTGTTTGGCACAGGTTTCGCCCCATTCCGTGGCGGGGTGATGAAGTATGCTAAAGACGAAGGAAAGTTATAAGGAAATGATTTAATGGTATAGCACAGCAAGTGGTTTGACGGAGGTGTATGATGAACACAAATAATAAACCGATTTTATATCGTGAGAGTGAAGTGGAAACACTACATGGCTTATTTTGTGAACGCGTACGCCGAACCCCCGATGCCTTGGCATACCGCTTCTACGAAACATCCGATGAAACATGGCATGACTTATCATGGCAAGATATGTCAGCGCGTGTGGATGCTTGCGCCAGTATGCTGAAAAAACTGGGCATGATAGAGCGTGATAGAGTAGCTATATTGATGGAAAACTGCCCAGATTGGATTGTGGCAGACCAAGCTGCGTTATCATTAAACATGATTACAGTGCCTCTTTTTTATAATGATAGACCAGAGAATATGGCGTATGTATTGCATGATTCAGGTGCGCGAATTTTGTTTGTTGACCATGAAGAACATTGGGAAAAGCTCCAGCCAGCATTGCAAGATCATACGCTGGAAGTCGTTATTTTAGTAAAAACTTTAGCTGTGTTATGGCAAAAAGATGGTGAGCGCCAAGATCTCGGGCATCAAGATATACCCGCTAGTCTGGCTACGATTGTTTATACTTCAGGCACGACAGGAAATCCCAAAGGTGTGATGTTATCCCATCAAAGTATCTTGGAAAATGCCAGTGCTGCGTATGCGGTGTCGAATATTTATCCAAGCGATACATTCTTGTCTTTTTTACCCTTATCCCACGCATTTGAGCGCACAGTAGGTTATTATTTACCTATGCTTTCAGGGGCTAAGGTGGCTTTTGCGCGTTCTATTCTCACGTTGCAGCAAGACCTAGTAACCATTGCACCAACGGTGATGGTCACCGTGCCACGTATGTTTGAAAAAATTGATGCAAGGTTAGAAGAGAAGTTGGCTCAAGCATCCAAATTTAAGCAAGGTTTGGTCAAACTCGCGGAAGATGTTGGTTTTCGTCACTTTGAAATTCAACAAGGCAAAAAATGTTGGCATATCAACCAACTTTTGTATCCATTATTAGATAAAATGGTGGGTAGCAAAGTTCGCACATCATTGGGTGGTCGCTTAAGAGTAGCTGTTTCAGGTGGTGCGCCCTTATCAACATCTATAGGTCGCCGTTATTTGGGCTTTGGTGTACCGATTATTCAGGGCTATGGTTTAACCGAATATTCACCAGTGGTATCCAGCAATAGCTTGGAGAGGAATAACCCCGCTTGTGTGGGTGAGCCGCTGCAACATACCCAAGTAAAAACAGATGCAGAGACGGGTGAGCTTTTAATCAAAGGGCATGGTGTGATGTTGGGTTATTGGCAACAAGCAGAAGCGACACGTGCTATGATTGATGATGAGGGTTGGTTGCATTCGGGTGATGTGGCAAAAATTGTCGATGGGCAAATTTATATCACAGGTCGCATCAAAGATATTTTGGTGTTGTCTAATGGTGAAAAAGTACCACCAACCGACATTGAAGATGCTCTGCTCAAAGATACTTGGGTGGATCAAGTGATGGTGGTGGGTGAAGGCAAAGCGTTTTTGGTGGCATTGATTGTGCCTAGTGAACAAGGAAAGAGTGTAGATAAACTAGCGTTTATCCAACGCTTTTCTAAAGATTTACATGCTTTTCCTGGTTATGAAAAAATCAAAGGTGTGGTGGTATGTGATGAGCCTTGGACGATTGAAGAAGGTTTGTTGACACCCACCATGAAATTAAGACGCAACCATATTTTAGAAAAATATATGGATGAAGTTGAAGAAGTGTATGCGAGTTTGGGTTAAGCTTTGTCAATCTGGCTGTTTTGCTGTTTAAACAGAGGTCAATTACTGTTGGTTTGAAAAGCTAAGGCTTAGGCAGGGGGAACTTCATTGTGTCCCTCTTTTTTTATGTTGAGACCTTTTATTAACCGGTTAATTGTTAAACGTAGCTGTGCTGGTTTAACTGGTTTATTAAGCAGTATCAACCCTGACTCTTTGACTTGCTGAAGAATATCTGCGCTAGTATCACCAGAAATCAGTAGTGCAGGTACTGAGCCAAGACTATTCTGTAGGCTTTGAATCAGTTTGCAGCCATTTATATTTCCAGGAAGTCGGTAATCTGAAATGATAAGGTCAGGTTGTAGTCCCTGTTCAACGAGTTGCAATGCCTTATGGGCTGAATCAGCAGCAACACATTGACATTGCCAACCTTCAAGAAGTGTCTTCATAGCATTGATAATTTCTATTTCATTATCTATGACCATTACCAGCAGATGTTTTACTCTATTTGTTACAGGCTTTGTCTTTATTATAGTTCTACTTGCAGTATCAGCTTCTCCAATGGGAATTTGTATCATAAATTTAGTTCCTTTGCCTAGGTCGGAATACAACGTAATAGGATGATTGAGTAGGTGCAATAAACGTTGTACAATTGCTAATCCTAATCCTAGTCCTTTGTCTCTGTTCCGTTCTGGATTATCCAATTGAAAAAATTCGCTAAACACATCCTTGTGGTATTCTTTTGGGATACCACACCCTGTGTCAGTAATATGCAAGTACAAGTGACTTTCGGTTTCTTTTTGACAATGGATACTGACTTGTCCCTGTTTTGTATAGCGTATGGCATTGCCGAGCAGGTTGCGGATAATACGCTCTAGTAGCACTGGATCGCTGTGAATGACGTGTTCACAGCCTTGGATGATTAGTTTTAGCCCCTTGGTTTTGGCTTCCGTAGCGAATTGAGTTGCCAGTTTTTGCAATAATGGATCAATCAGGAAGTCTATCTTGTTGACCGTGATGGAACCTGCATCCATGTGGGACATGTCCAGTAAGGCATTGAAGAGTTCATC
>JALUWH010000012.1 GCA_027019685.1 Ghiorsea sp.
GGATATGCTTTCATCTTGAGAACTGCGGATTTTACGCGTTTTACGATAATCAAAATATCCGACCAAACCTAAAACAACGACACATAAAACCGCATAAGCCATTGTGTTCATGTGGATTGCAGTGTTACGATAAAGAAAAGCTATCAATGCAGTTAGCAAAGCACCTGCAATACCCCAATAAAAGAAGGTATGCTTTTCAATGCGTATGCTTTTATGCCCAGTAGTCATCATGGCTCGAATATCTTCCAGACACTTTTCGGTTTCCATGGCGGAATCCAATGTTTTTTCAGTACGATTTTCAGTATTCATAATCATATTATCTCGCTTACTCTGAAATGCAGAGTGGACGAATCATATTACTCTGCATTTCAGAGTGTCAAGATAATTTTTATAGTTTATGTTTGAATCACATAATCAAACTGAAACTGTGAAAGGTTTTAAAATTAGCGTTTTAGGTTGGTTTAGAGCTATTTTCACCAAGCAATTCATCTAAAAAATCAGACGTTAGCTTTTGCCTTTCTCGCCCTGATTGTTGCGTGAGCAAGGTGAGCTGTCCATCGGGTGTTAGGCGGAAACGATTGGGCTCTTGTTGTACGCGCTGCATCAATGCCATGGGTTCAATGGGTGATTTTTCGGTGAATGTAAAACGTACACCGCTGGGCAAGGCATCTACTGCTTTGAGGTGTAGTTTTTGCGCACGCCAGCGAATGCGTGCATTTTCTAAGCAATACAATGCCTCATCAGGCAGTTTGCCAAATCTGTCCGTCAATTCTTCAAACAGCATCGAAACTTGTTCATCACTTTCTACCCGTGCAATACGGCGATACAATGCCAAGCGTTCGCCAACTTGCGGCACATAATCAGGTGGCAATATGGCATTGACACCCATTTCTACTTCCACAGCATCATGGGGTACAATAGATTTGCCTTTGGCTTCTGCTACGGCTTTAGACAGCATATCCATGTATAAGTCCAAACCTACAGCATCCATGCGTCCGCTTTGTTCTGAGCCTAGTAGATTGCCTGCACCGCGTATTTCCATGTCTTGTCGGGCAATCATAAAACCCGCACCCAATTCCGAATGCTCGGCAATGGCCTGTAGTCTATCTCTAGCATCAGGGGTCATGGCTCTAGGGTCTGGGGTGAATAGGTAAGCGTATGCTTGGCGATGGGAGCGACCAACCCGCCCGCGAATTTGATGCAATTGCGATAGACCCAACATATCAGCCCGTTCAACCAATAAAGTATTGGCATTGGCAACATCCAAACCAGATTCGACAATGGTGGTACATACCAACACATGCAATCGACCTTCGTAAAAATCCATCATTTGTTTATCTAGCTCGGCTGGCGACATTTGCCCATGGGCAATGCCAACTTGGGCTTCAGGAATATCTTCGCGCAATCGATCAGCAATGCGGTGAATACTTTTGACATGGTTATGCAAGTAATACACCTGCCCACCACGATACAACTCACGGCGAATTGCCTCATTCACTAAATGTACATCATACTGACAAACCATGGTGCGAATGGGTTCACGTTCAGCAGGGGGTGTGCTGATAATGGATACAGAGCGTAAACCTGAAAGGGTTTGATGCAAGGTGCGCGGAATAGGGGTGGCAGTGAGTGTTAACAATGCCACGGTGGCATGTAGTTTTTTCAATTGTTCTTTGTGTTTTACACCAAAACGTTGTTCTTCATCCACAATCACCATGCCCAAATCAGCAAAGTCTGATTGGCAGGATAACAAACGATGCGTACCAACAACCACACGAATGTCACCGCTTTTTAAGCCATCAATAATTGTATTGCTTTCTTTTTTACCCTGTAAACGTGACAACAGTGCCACTTTCAAACCCAAACCTGAGAATCGATCACTAAATGCTGCGGCATGCTGCGTGGCAAGTACGGTGGTAGGGGCAAGAATCGCTACTTGTTTACCCGACCGCGCTACAGCAAATGCAGCTCGCATGGCAACTTCTGTTTTACCAAATCCCACATCACCACAAATCACCCTGTCCATAGGCGCAGCTTTGCTTAAGTCATCAAGTGTATCTTCAATGGCTTGCAGTTGCTCATCGGTTTCTTCAAAGGGAAAACGGGCGCAAAAAGTATCGTAATCTTCTTGAAATTCTGATACATGAATAGGTGTGCGTTTGGCTTGGCTGCGCGCTGCATCAATGGCAATCAATTCATGCGCCATTGCCAATAAATCTTTTTTGACGCGCTCACGGGTTTTCTTCCACTTGTCTGAGCCTAGTTTGTTGAGCGATGGATTATCATCACCCGTATAGCGGTGCAGTCTATCCAACTCTTCCACTGGCAGATAAATACTGGTGCCACCTGCATATTCAATGTGCAAAAAGTCGGATAACACATCTTCATCGTCCATCGCCACAAGCCCTTTGTAGCGACCCACACCGTGGTCTTCATGCACCACAGGGTCACCAGCTTTAAGCTCTTGCAATGAGCTGAATAAATCAGCACGAATCGTGACCGAGCTTTTGCGGCGGCGTGGCAGGCGTTGCCCCAATAATTCCTGACCCGTTAAAACAATTTTCTTTTCATCTTCAAGGATAAAACCAGTTTCCAAGAAGCCCAAAGAGGTGACGACTTTTTTATTCAGCCAGTCGTATAAGCCTTTGACTTCATAAATGTTTTTAGATAATGCCGAGCATATATCCAACATGCGAGCTTGTTGCCCCATGCTGTGTGACACCAACATCAATTTCCAGTCATCATCTAACCTTTCTTGCAGCCAGTTTAGCATAGCTTGTACAGGTTTAGGCGATGACTGCCAACGGATAATGCTTGGTGCAGCTTGAATATGTGCTTCTGTTTCTAGGTGTAATGTTTCTGTGCTGGTTTCAAGTGCATAAAGTTCTTGCGGGGCAATGGATGGTTCACCATTCATTTTAACCATTTCATATTGCCCACGCACTTGTTCAGCAAAGTTTAACTGTTTCTCTTCCAAGCTATCTACACTGTAGGTTTGCGCAGATTTGGGCAGATAATCAGGTAAGCGGGCTGTTTCAGGGTAGGTCAGTGGTAATAAAGCTTCAATACCAGGGTGCAGCCGTCCTTTTTGCACAGCAGAAAGCATGGGGTGGGTTCGATGCTGCGGAAAACGTGCGCGAAATGCTGCGGTAAAGGTTTCTACGCCTTGTCCATCCAAAATCACTTCACGTACAGGTACAGAAGTAAATCCTGTCAAATGCTCAGCAGATCGCTGGGTTTCAGGGTCGAAATAACGTATGGATTCGATTTCATCATCAAACAAATCAAGACGCAGTGGTTTTTCTTCAGTCGCTGGCCAAATGTCCAGCAAACCACCACGCATGGCAAACTCACCTTGTACCAGCACTCGTTCAGCAGCTTGCATACCCGCCTCAGCTAACTGGTGGGTCAGCTTTGTGATGTCTAAGGTTTGTCCGACTTCAAGCTGCCAGACGTGAGCAGCGACCACTGGTTTGGGTGCAATACGATGCAACCATGCGGGTAATGATGTAATCAGAATACCTTGGGGTTTGGGTGTGTGTAGTAGTCTCCCCAGTGTGGCAAAACGTTCACCGACAATCCCATGATGCGGGCTTACTCTATCATAGGGTAAGACTTCCCAAGCTGGGAAACGCCACAGTAATTCAGGTTTATCCTGTAGAAAAAAGGATAGTTCTTCGGCTAAAATCCGATAAGAGCGTACATCAGGGCAAATCCAAACATGCAAACGGCTGCTCTTTTTCGCGCGTTTGGCTAAGTCATAGGCAAGACCGACTTGAGAAAGGTTGGCAGATGGTTGTTCAGGTGTAGTGGTGTTTTCTGGTGACATATTTAGGCTTTAATCGTTGTTAGCATCTCGAAGGGCTAGTTGTGCTTCGGCAACCAAACTTTCCAATTCCACCAATACATCAGCACTACTATTCATGATAAGGTTTTCAATACCTTGGGGAACAAGCCCTGGTTCATCCACTTCACCACGCCAATAAATAATCAAACCATTCATAAAGGCTTCAAGTTGTTCATCGCTCATTTTTTCATAATTCTTATTTTTAGCACCCGCAGATAGGGCTTTGATGGCACTGCTACTAAGCTCTAAACCACCCAAAGCAAAGATGTCTTTGATTTCAAACTGTTTCAAACCATTGGCAATACAAACTTTCTTATATACAACATTATTTTTCATGGCGGGATGATAACAGAGGGAGCAGGGCTCGTCCTCTATTGAACGAGTTCAAAGCTTAGATAGTGCGTTCTTCTTCTTCGTGATGGCAGTCTAGAAACCATTCTTCATCTTTGAAGTATACTTCAATCGTATAGCCAATTGAACCAAACTCGTCTTTAATCCTAGATTTCCACGTTTCTGCTACCTGTAATAAGTACTTATGATTTACTTGTTGTGCCCGAGCTTTATTTTTTTCAAAAGACAACTCGACTGTGAAATCAAAATATGGACTATAAAAATTATCAAAATCAAATACTGTTTTTAATGTGCCATTTTTTATTTCTTGCTCACACTTATGAATTAATATCTGATTATTCCAATCCCTTTTTGCCATTGAACGCATATATGGGGCATTTTCATTAATGAAAAGTAATGAACCAACTTTTATTATTGGTGTTTTTTCAAAGCGTGAAACTAGCCGTAGGAATTTTTTCATCCTTCTACTTTTCCAAGACATGACCGTTACTTTTCTCCAGATCCATGGAGCGGAGGTATTTCT
>JALUWH010000013.1 GCA_027019685.1 Ghiorsea sp.
CTGTATGCCCTACATTTTCCAAGTCATTGTGTTTGCCGCCTGCACGTACACATTTTTGGCTGGATGTAGCACGAACATAAGGACGGGTTTCATCACCCAAAAACACATGTTTAAAGGGAACCATACCTGCATTGGTAAACATCAATGTAGGGTCGCCATGTGGCACAAGCGAGCTTGATTCTACAACCTCGTGCCCTTTGCTTTTAAAATAATCTAGAAACTTTTTACGAATCTCTGATGTTTTCATGCCTTATTCATCCTCATTGTTCATCACTTGCAAAATGGTGTTAATGTCATAACCCTTATTCTGCAAATAGCGCATTTGACGCTGCCAAAGTCGCTTATCTTGTTTGTATGAGCCCATGGGGTCTCGTTTATCCAATACATCTTTACACGCTGACCAAGCATCAAAGCTTTGCTCTGCGGCTTCAAGCGCAAGCTTAAGTGACACCGGTTCTGCGCCTTTTTGCCTTGCCTTTTGCGCGGCAAACCATGGTGTTTCACCTTTTTTCAGCCTTGAGCGCAAAAAGGTTTCTGCATACCGTGCTTCACTTAAATAATCATAATGTTTTAATAACTCGATAACATCATCAATAATAATACCATCATAGTTTTTCCGACTTAACTTCTCACGCAACTCGTGTTCATTATGTTCACGAATGCCTAAGAAACGAACAGCTGACTTATAAGCCTCCAGCTGTTCTTTCTTTATTGCATTATTCTTTTGTGACACTCGGCTTTTCTAAACTGAATTTCATTTCTGGCAAACCCAACTCTTCGCGTACTTTGCCTTCAATATCAGCCAATAAATCGGGATGGTCTTTTAAATATTGAATCGCGTTATCCCTACCTTGCCCAATACGCTCAGTGCCAACGGCATACCATGCACCGCTTTTCTTCACATGCCCATATTCCACACCCATATCAACCACTTCACCGACATGTGATACGCCTTCACCATACATAATACTGAATTTTGCTAATTTGAATGGTGGTGCCATTTTATTTTTCACCACCTTAACCTTGGTATCATTACCAAGCACATCTTCGCCTTTTTTAATTGCACCTGTACGACGTACATCCAAACGAACGGATGCATAAAACTTCAATGCATTACCACCTGTAGTGGTTTCAGGGTTGCCAAACATCACACCAATTTTCATACGCAGTTGGTTGATAAAAATCACGGTCGTATTGGTGCGAGAAATCGCTGAGGTTAGCTTACGCAAGGCTTGCGACATCAAGCGGGCTTGCAAACCCATGTGTGAGTCACCCATATCACCATCAAGCTCAGCACGGGGCGTTAAGGCAGCAACGGAGTCGATAACCAAAATATCCAAAGCACCAGAACGGGTTAACATATCCACAATTTCCAAGGCTTGTTCACCACAATCAGGTTGTGATACATACAAGTTGTCCACATCTACACCCAATTTACGTGCATACTCAGGGTCTAAGGCATGTTCAGCATCAACAAAAGCTGCTTTACCGCCTGCTTTTTGTGCTTCAGCCACAGCATGAAGTGCTAATGTGGTTTTACCTGAACTTTCAGGGCCGTAAATCTCAACAATACGACCGCGTGGATAACCACCTATACCAAGGGCTGCATCCAAAGCCAAAGAGCCAGAACCAATGACTTCCACATCTACATGCGCTTTATCACCCATGCGCATAATCGTGCCTTGCCCAAACTGTTTTTCGATTTGCGCGAGTGCTGTTTCTAACGCTTTTCCTTTGTTGTCTGCCATGGTCTTGCCCCTTGTTTTATCATTTAAGCTGTTTTTATATCTGCGAAACTTAACACCCAAACACAGCCTTTACTAGATACATCAACAAAAGAATAAGCATACGAAGTTTGTGTTTATCTTTTCGCCATTTCAACATACTTTACGAACAGCTACACACAAGGAGATTCACAATGAAACATTGGTTCACACTTATCGCCCTAGCAAGCACGCTTTTGATAAGCGGCGTGGCGCAAGCTGCATGTAAACACGAAGGCGCATGCAGTCAGTCTTGCACATTAGGTCCACAATTTATCAGCCCTAAAGATGGAGATACTATCTCTAGCCCATTGTCCATTCAGATGGGCATTAAAGGTATGAAAGTGCATCAAGCTGGTGATATTATTGAAGGAACGGGGCATCACCACTTAATCATTGATGGGGCTTATGTTCCTGAAAATGAAGTTGTACCAGCTGATGAAAAACATATTCATTTTGGTAAAGGTCAAACCGAAACCACGATTCAACTCAAACCTGGCAAACATACATTAACATTACAATTTGCAGACGGTCATCATCAGTCGTATGGCAAAGTGATGAGCAAAACCATTCATATCACGGTTAAATAACTGCCTTAAACTACTGCACTACCTTGTTGTTGGCATGAAAATCAACAGCAAAGGTGGTCGGTGGTGCACGATCTGCTAAGGCTTCAAAGTCAAACAAATCTTGGCTTACATGTCCCACCATGGCGGGTTTGGAAAAACGGTGTGTTTGGTGGTTAAATGCAACCACTTGATGATATTCACCATGAATATGCACAGCTTGCTTGGGCTGGTTCACATCTGCAAAGTCGATGTCGCCATAACAAGTGCAAAGGTAGGTTTGTTGATTGTCCACATGTAAAAATAAACCTGTACCACGTACACCTAAAACTGCCGTGTTTGTATAAATTGTTTTAGGCGTATTTCGCTTAAAAACAGCCAAAACAGAACCAAAAAACACATTTAAACTAAATTTTTCAGTCGTTTCAGGAAGTTTTAGTCGAGTGCGGCTACCCATGCGATACACGCTACCATCCAACTTTAAAATAATTTGTGCTTTATCACCTGTAAGTATCTCATCACCAAAGGAAATAGGCGTATGTTTGGATGCTAGCTTACCATTGACCAATATGGGCGGCTTGAAGTTATAAATAATAGCATCTCCCGCAGCTATTGCTGTTGAAACATACATGATAGATAATAGAAAAATGATGGTTTTAAGCATGGTTATGCTCTCCTGTATAAAAAAGTTTAAATGTAAACTGTGTACCTATGTTAAGCTTGCTTTGTACTTGAATACTGCTGTGATGTAGCTCTAAAATACGCTTTACAATAGCCAAACCAAGACCTGAGTGTTCATCACCACGATGTGCATTATTCACTTGAAACAGTGGGTCAAAAATATGTGTTAAAACCTTTTCTTCCATACCACAGCCCGTATCAGCAACTACAACTTTTGCATAGTTATCGTGTTTTTCTAATGATATTGTAATCACATCTCCAGCTTGCACATAACGCAAAGCATTACCCAGTAAGTTTTCAAACACTCGTTGTATTAAAGCAATATCTGCCTCAACCAAAGGCATAATGGTATCCCCTTTCATCTGCAAAGATACATCTATATTTTGAGCACTACTTCCATATTGTTGCAACATATCTTGCACCAATTCTGGTAAAGAAAAGAGTTCAATATGTGGTGCAGTATCTAGGGTGTCCAACTTTGCCATTTCAAATAACTCATCAATCAAATGCTTCAAACGATTGCTAAACTTCATTGCACGCTCAGTATATTCATTGCGTTGCTCTTCATTCAGACTTTTCGCTTTGATTTGTAAAGTTTCTAAATACCCATGTAATGCTGCAAGTGGTGTACGCAAATCATGAGAAAGGCTTGCAAATAAGTCTCGTCGTTTAGCATCTTGTTCAGATATTTGCTCAAACTGCTGCACAGTTTGTTTTGCCATTTCAGCTACATTGCGTTCAAGTTGGCTTAACTCATCCCTACCCTCAGATATTTTAAAATCTGGTAAAACCTTAAACTCATTTTGACGAAATATATCCACCTGTTTGGAAAGCTTGCGTAAACGGCGTGTAATCGGATAAAACACCAACAAACCAACAATCAAGCCAATCAATAAGGCTATGCCAACCACCCAAGCACCCAAGTACAACAGCTCTTTCTCACGAGCAAACTGCTCTACAGCATCATATTGCTCACCCCTTAAAATCACATACAAATAACCACTTGGTGTATCTGTCATGGGAATCGGTGTAACTGAAAAAACTTTTTGCCTATCCAACGAGCGGGGGTCATCCCCCAACAATGGGAACGTGGCACTTTGATGTAAAAATGCATGAATGGGTTGCAGCGAGACATAATCTCGCTTTACTTGCCCAGGGTCTGCTGAATAAGACAAAACCTTACCGTCTAAATCTAACAAATAGATTTCAATGCTAGGGTTTACTGTCATATATGCCATGAACATATCTTTGAGTGCTTGTTTATCCAATGTGTTTTCATGAACAAGATTACGCTCATTAACCAGAGTTTTGGCTAAATCTTTATTTAATAATTGCTCGGCATATTGGGTGTTTTCTTGCACGGTTGTAAACATAAAAATGCCATAAATAAGACCAACCAAACCCAAAGCAAGTGTAAGGGTGAGTGCTAGGCGTGCATAAAGGGTATGTATCATGCTCTATTCATCCCCTATTTACTTTTTTGCTCAGAGAATTTGTAACCCACGCCCCAAACTGTGAGAATATATTCAGGATTTGCCGCATCTTTTTCTACCTTGATACGCAGACGATTGATATGCGTATTCACCGTATGATCATAACCTTCAAACTGATAACCCCATACTTGGTCAAGCAATTGTGTGCGGGTAAAGACCTGACCAGGGTGTTTGGCAAAATATACCAACA
>JALUWH010000014.1 GCA_027019685.1 Ghiorsea sp.
AATTAAAACAGGGCGTTCTGTGGTAATTTTTCCAGAAGGTACACGTTCAGCAGTAGGCGAAAAAGGGAAATATCAGCCAGGTGTCATCCTTCTGGCAAAAAAAGCAGCTGTTCCCATTGTTCCTGTGGCTCATAATGCTGGTTTATGTTGGCCTAAAGGCACTATTCTCAAATATTCAGGCACCATTACCCTGCGTATTTTACCGCCTATTTCGGCAGAAGATATTGTTGAGCGCAAACGCAATGATTTATTAGAAGAAATTGAACAAAGCATTGAAGAAACGTGTACAGCGTTAGGGGCAGGCGTAAGTAAAGGTTAATTTTATCGACTGATAGTGTATTGGTTAAGTGAGGTGTAAACATGCGATGGAATATCCTATGGGTTATGGTGCTTTTATTTGCACCATTGACTGCACATAGTATTGAGTATCAATGGTCAAATGCAGAAGGTAAACAGGTGCATTTATCAAGCTTGAAAGGGCAACCTGTTATTTTACATTTTTGGGCAAGTTGGTGTCCGCCGTGTCGTTCTGAGATGCCCGCAATGAATACTTGGGTACAGCAGCATCCTGATGTAAAAGTTGTGTTGGTTTCTTTAGATTCTGACCAAGCAGATGCAGCCGCTTTTTATACGCAGAAAAATATTCAACAGCCACTGAATATGGGTAATCAACGTGATACTATGGCACTAGGCGTGCGTGGTTTGCCGACAACCTTAGTCATTGATGCTGATGGAAATATCAAACAACGGCATTTGGGTGATTTGAATTGGGCTGATGAACAAGTAAGCTTGAAGGTTCTTGGTTGGTTACGGTAAACATCTGGCTTTTGAGCCTGTCGCTGCTGTTGGCATCCAATGCATATGCAATAGACATGACGCTTAGCGAAAAAGAAGCTAAGCAGCTGGATTCGGGTCAATTAATAATCCATGCAGCATCCGAAAAAGATAGCTATGTGAAGGAAATCCATGCCTTTTTGCTTATTCAAGCTCCCGCAGAGAAGATTTTTGCATTGATTACCGATTATGCTCATTTGCCCTCTTTTATGCCCAATCTTGCGCGTACAGAAGTGTTGCGCCAAGATGATGCTGGGGCAGTGGTGAATTATTATTTGGATTTACCTTTTGGGGTGCACAAGCAGTATCGCCTACAATTGGATTATGATAAACAACCCAAAAGTTGGCGTATGACTTGGCATCAATTAGACTGGCAAGGTTTAGACCCTGAACATTCGATTGCTGATACTACGGGTTATTGGTACTTACAAGTCATGGATAAGCAAACAACAAGGTTACATTATTATACAAAAACCGACCCTGGGCATGTGCCTTTCGGTTTGGGTTGGCTTGTTGATTATTTAACAAAAGAAACTGTGGTGGAACTATTAGAAAATACCAAAGCCAAGGCGGAAGAAAAATAAAAGATGGCAAAAATTGGGCAAAAAAGTGCGTTTTATGTGGGGCTGATGTCAGGTACATCACTGGATGGTATTGATGCTGCAGTTGTGAAAATAGCAGACCAAGATGTTGAGCTTGTCGCTTTTACGACATGTGGACTTGAAGATAAACTTAAAGAACCAATTTTACGTTTAAATCAGCCAGGTTTTGATGAAATTGATGCCATGGGTATGTTGGATAGAGAGCTTGGGTTTGCTTTTGCAGATGCTGCATTACAAGTGATTGAAAAAGCAGGTTTAGACGTTTCACAAATTACTGCTATTGGTTCACATGGGCAAACGCTACGCCATAGACCGCAAGGTATAGATAATAGTTTACCCTTCACCTTACAAATTGGTGATGCAGCCACCATTGCTGAGAAAACAGGGATTACAGTGGTTTCTGATTTTAGAAAACGTGATATTGCAGCTTGTGGGCAAGGTGCGCCATTGGTTCCGTTTGTGCATCAGAAATTATTTGCTGAGCAGGATAAACATGTTGCAGTGGTCAACATTGGCGGTATTGCCAACATCACGTATTTGGGTGCAGACGGCACGGTTTTTGGCTTTGATACAGGCCCAGGAAACATGGTGATGGATGCTTTGATGCAGACCATGACGGATGCAAGGTTTTGTTATGATGAAGGCGGTGAACTTGCAGCTTCTGGGAAAATTTATCAGCCACTTTTGGATGATTTATTCAAACATTCATTTTTTAAAATTACACCGCCACGCTCCACAGGCCGAGAAGATTTTGGGGAAGGTGTGGTGCATCAAATCATGGCAGTGGATATTTCTGATGCGGATAAAATGGCAACGGCCTGTGAGCTGACGGTGCAAAGCATTACCGATAGTTTGCAATTTTTGCCGAACAAACCCGATGTGTGGTATTTATGTGGTGGGGGTGCGCTCAATGCTCATCTTAAGCAACGTTTAAGCGATGTGTTGGCTGATGCACCCGTGCAAACCACTACTGATGTTGGTTTACCCGTGGAAGCGGTAGAAGCAGTTGCTTTTGCAGTGCTTGCAGAGCGTACACTTGCAGGTGGAATCAATACTTTATCGGCAGTAACAGGTGCATTGCATGATGTGAGTGGTGGACAAGTTATTTTAGGTAAGAATGCAAAAGTGGTCATAAATACTTAAAAAGCATGATTTTATAAGCCGTTGACAGTGGTACGCATAGTTTTAGCTTGCCGCTCTTTGATATTATTAGGTTTAGGATGATTTCTCATGCAAATGACTGGCGCTGAAATTTTTGTAGAATGTTTGAAACGTGAGGGCGTGGAAGTCATTTTTGGCTACCCAGGTGGCGCGGTGCTGCCGATTTACGATGCTATTTTCCAGCAAAGCCATTTTAAACATATTTTGGTGCGCCATGAGCAAGCTGCTTTACATGCTGCCAATGGGTATGCCCGAGTTTCAGGCAAGTGTGGCGTGTCTTTGGTGACATCAGGCCCTGGTGCAACCAATGCCATCACAGGTCTTGCCGATTCTAATGCTGATTCGATTCCTAATGTTTGTTTTACAGGGCAAGTGCCATTGGCATTGATTGGTACGGATGCGTTTCAAGAAGCCGATATTATTGGTATCACACGCTCTGCAACCAAACACAATTTTTTGGTGAAAAATGTTGAAGATTTAGCGATGACCATTCGCCAAGCTTTTCATATTGCAACCACAGGTCGCCCGGGTTCGGTGGTTGTTGATATTCCTAAAGATTTGGGTTTTGCCAAATGTGATTTTGTATGGCCTGAAGAAGTAAATATGCGTTCATATCAACCGCGCACATCTGGGCATGCAGGGCAAATCAAAAAAGCCGTGAAAGCCATGCTGGCAGCCAAACGCCCTATGCTGTATTCAGGTGGTGGCATTATGAATGCCCAAGGTTCTGCGGCTTTACTTAAGACTTTAGCACACCAATTAAATGCACCTGTGACCAACACCTTGATGGGTTTGGGCGGCATTCCGTTTGATGATAAACATTTTGTGGGCATGTTAGGTATGCACGGCACGTATGAAGCGAATATGGCAGTGTCCCATTGCGATTTGCTGGTGTCTATTGGTGCGCGTTTTGATGATAGGGTGACAGGTCGCCTTAATGCTTTTGCACCCGATGCTAAGGTGATTCATATTGATGTTGATCCAACATCCATTTCTAAAAATGTAGATGCTGATTTACCCATTGTGGGTGATGTTGGCATTGTTTTGCAGCAAATGCTTGATGAGTTAAGCCATCAAGGTGGTGTCCCTGATTTAGAAGCTTTGAAATTGTGGTGGCAACAAATTGATGAATGGCGGGCTAAAGATTCATTGGGTTTTGAACAAAGCGAAGAAGGGCCAATCAAACCGCAAACAGTGATTCACAAAGTACATGACATCACCAAGGGTAATGCCATTGTCACCACGGATGTGGGGCAACATCAAATGTGGGCAGCGCAACATTATGGTTTTAAAGAACCACATAAATTCCTTACATCTGGTGGCTTAGGTACTATGGGCTATGGCTTACCTGCTGCAGTGGGTGCTGCTATGGCCTTTCCTGATGAGCCAATTGTGGTGTTTACAGGTGATGCATCCATTCAAATGTGTATTCAAGAGCTGGCGACAGCTTATCAATACCGCCAAAAAATCGTGGTGGTATTGTTGAACAATGCCTACATGGGCATGGTGAGACAGTGGCAAGAAATGTTCCATGAATCGCGTTTTTCACACTCTTATTTTGATTCTTTGCCAGACTTTGCCAAGTTGGCAGAAGCTTATGGTGGCGTGGGTATCACGGTGGATACGTTAGACGAGTTGGATAAAGCACTGGAAGTGGCTTTTGGTAGTCAAGAGAGTTTTGTGTTTATTGATATTGCCGTGGCAAAAGAAGAAAATGTATTCCCAATGGTGCCAGCAGGCGCTGCATTGAATGAGATGGTGTTGGCATGAGACATACAATTACAATTTTAGTTGAAAATGAGTTTGGTGTGCTTACACGCATTGCAGGTTTGTTTTCTGCACGCGGTTACAACATCGAAACCTTAAATGTTGCGCCTACCTTGGACGAAACAGTCAGTCGTTTAACCTTGGTCACTCATGGTGATGATAAAATCATTGAGCAAATCAAGAAGCAGCTTAACAAGCTGATTCCCGTCATCAAAGTGGAAGATATTTCGCATGTGGTTCATTTGGAACGTGGGATGTTAATGCTTAAGGTGATTGATGCAGGCG
>JALUWH010000015.1 GCA_027019685.1 Ghiorsea sp.
CATTCAGTTTCATAGACTCTTTCCATGTTGCAGGGTAAGTGTTGGTATATAAAGTGAAGTTTTCAGAAATGCGCCCGCCAGCAACTTCAAATTTCAGTGGGTTTAAACGAACCACACCTTTTTCAGCGCTTAAAGTAAGCCTGAGGTTATCAAGCTGCAGGTTCATCACATCAATACGCTTGGCACTAAGTTGTAAAGAGAGGTACCAAGGTTTTAAGAAGGTTAAGTCTGGCTCCACATTATCTTTTTCCGCACCATTTGTTGCCAAATTACCCTGTTCCTTTGGTGTGTTATCTGCTGTTTGTTTTTGTTCACTTTGTGGCAACCAAGGGTCTAAATGTAGGGTGTTGGTTGTGATACGCAGCTGAATGTCAGGTGCTTCACCCCAAGCAAGATTTCCCGATGCTTGAATATGTTCATCGTTAAGTTGGAGTTGTAGGTCGCGAATATCGAGAATATCTGCATCACCTGCAATCAATGCACCCAACTTTATGCTTTGCCAAGGTTCGGGATGGTGCAGGTATAGAGCTTGTAAGCTGGGTGAGAAATGATTGAGCCAGATACGTTGCAGTTTGGCAGTTTCAATTCGTAACTCAAAACTTGGTGACTGGGTAATGTTTTTTATATTACCCGATATATTTGCAACTTGTGTGTCATTAATGCTGACATTAAGGTCTTGAATATGCATGGATTTAAGTGCTTTTGCATTCAGTTTCCATGCTATATCTAGCTTATCCTTAAGCTGTAGCTGCATATTGCCGTTGCTAGCAATCGCACTGTCTTTATGTTGTTCAAGGGAAATATTAAGGTCTATTTTTGCCGTTTTAAGTTCTCCAAACTGTTCTACTTGTGTCTCTTCTAATTCGGGCAACCATGCTGATAACGGAGCAAGCGAGAATCCTTGTGTTTTAAATTGTAGACGAATGGGAAGTTTGTTGATGTCCAATGTGTTAAAGTCACCAATAGGTCCAACTTCAGCATTTAAGTCGAAAGGATTTTTATCCAGTTTAGCAGATAATTCAACTTGAATGGGTTTAGTTAGTTGTAAGTCTTTAATGCTTAATTGAATATCTGAAATAACAAGTTTTCCATTTGTCGTGTCAGACCAAATAACTTGTCCATTTTTGAGTTGTAATAAATCTGCATTAAGTGCGATAGGGGAGCGCACCACATTGCTAGTACTTGGTTTGACTTTGTTGGTATTCACTGTGGGTTGTGTAGTGGTTGTTTTCGGGCTGCTTGAACCTTGTAAGTCTTGCCAGTTGTTGGATGCACCTCCGCGTTGTTCAAGCCAGATTTTAGGTGTGTCTAGGAGAAAGCGTTTGACTTCAATTTCTTTGTTAAGCAGCGGTAGAAGTTCGAGTTGAACATCTACTTTATCAATGGTGAGCATGTGTTGATGCTGGAATCCTGGGGCATTTTCAAGTTGTACATTTTTAAGGGTCACACCTACCCATGGAAAAGCAGACAGTTGTATGTGTTCAATCTGCACATTTCTACCCGTGGCATCATATACAGCCTTGCTGATTTCAGGCTTATAATCATTGACATCAATAAAAAATGGTGCTGCCAGCAAAGCTAAAATAATAAAGGTGATAAGCCCAAATAATACTTTAAGAACCTTGAACATAAATTCCCCTGTTTATCAAAAAAACATTGCGAAGTGGCTCTATAAGCCGGGTTCTGTACCCCTGTTTGTTGCCAAACAAAAGTGATGATCATTCATCTGGACTACTGTTGCCAGCAGCCTCAAGCAACCTACCCGAAGCCAAGTGCGAGTAACACCATCTGACTTCCTATTTGGTCTTGCTGCGGATGGGGTTTACCTAAGCCTTAGTTTGTCACCAAACCAAGCGGTGCGCTCTTACCGCACCCTTTCACCCTTACCCTATGTAAACACAAGGCGGTCTAGTCTCTGTGGCACTTTCCTAGGGTTTCCCCCACTGGATGTTATCCAGCATCCTACTCTTTGCAGCCCGGACTTTCCTCCCTATACACATGTTTCCACAAGCGCATAGCGCGACCACCCGAGCCACTTCGCGTGGCAAGTCTAATGTGTTTTTATGACAATTACGAATGGTCAGATTTATGGGTATCCGATTTCTTTTTTTTGACAGGTTTAAAGAATACCCATGCAACAATAGCAGCAAGGATAAGAAACAGCGAAAGCTCGATAAAGGCAAACCACGACATTTATTTTTTCATACCGTCCATATTCATATTTTGCATATCCATGCCATCCATATCCTCCATGTTCATGGGGTGTGTGGTGGGGTGCATATTATGATTCATTGGCATATGATGCTCTGAGTGATTCATGCCTTGCATATTATCCATATCATGCATGCTGTGCATCAATGCACTGCCACGAATCATGGTGAAAACACCCATTAGAATCAGTAATATTGCAGCAATTTTCAATACCCAACCGCGCGCTTTAGGTGATGCTGATTTGAGTACTACAGGTACAAACATCATCGCAGGCACAGTGCCTAAACCAAAAGCCAACATCATGGCAGCGGACAAACCTATACTGCCCGATGTGAGGCTAAGAGCTAAACCTGCATATACCAAGCCACATGGTAGTAAACCATTGAATAAGCCAACCATGAACCAACTCATGGGCATGCGACTATTTGTCGCAGCGTAAATCCATTTGCTTAGCCCAATCACACGGCTTAATTGTGACATTATTTTCACCAATGGGTCAGGTAACCAGCCTGCAAGAGTGAAACCAAACAGTATCATTAAGCTGCCAGCAAATAGCGTTAGTCCACGTTGCACATCAGCAAACCAGGTGACTTGTGTAATCACCATGCCCATCATGCCAGCAAGTAAACCTAAAAATGTGTAAGTCAGTATGCGACCCAGTTGGTAGCTTATAAGTCCAGACCACCAGGTTCTTTTTTGAGACATAGCAAGGGTTGTGACAAGTCCGCCACACATGCCTACGCAATGTAAGCTGCCTAAAAAGCCTACCAAGAATGCTGCACCTAAAAGTGTTGTCATGATTTATTATCCTTATTTGCGTTGTTTATTCACCAGTGGCTGTAGAAGCTCTTGGTCAAACACATCGGGTGACACAAATTGTAAGATGTGTGCACCACCAGCTGGTTGAATTAAGTCTAACCCCAGTTGTGGATAAAGAAAATGTGCATTGCCTTGTCTATCGCTGAGAATTTTATCGGGTTTGCCAAAATGCTCTTGAAATGCCTCAAATTCAATTTGTCTCCCTGCAAGTATTGTGATGCTGCTAATGCTGAGGTGTTGTAAGCTGGGATATAATTTTTGGCTTATACCAACTCGAATCACATCATTGGGCATCCATTCGGGTTGATATGCTTCTTTTTTAATGTGTTGCAATAGTTTCTTGTCGGCAAGCAGTGTGACAATGATATTATCACCTTCATCAAAAATATCCTCAAAGTATGCTTCGAGATGCATGGGTGGTTCAGGCTGATTTTTACCTTGGCGGCGGGTGAAGAGGGCAACCTTAGGTGGCTTTCTTAGTGTGTGGATAGCATCATTAAGCTGACTTTGTTTTAAGCTTAAACCCAAGACCGTTAAAGTATCAGGGCCCGATTGGATATTCCACCAGGGTGGGCGTGGGTTGGGTTCACTGTTTGGAAAAAGAACATATAATACAGCTGCAATAGCTAGACCTGCAATGATGCGATAAATCCACTTGGTTGACATAAATAATCCTTTTGTTTTTGAATGGAATGATTGTTGCCGATGTTGATGCATTGACAAGGAAAAGATGTATTTTGATTATAATTCCTGATGCAGCAAGAGAAATCTTGGCAGGTGACTTATTATCCTGTATAATACGCTCAAAATAAAAATGGATACCATAGTGATTCTCATCACTTGAGGGTGTTTTAAATAGAGCGGAGGAGTGAGGAATGAATAGTAATGTTGGAACAGTAGATCGTACTTTACGTGTTGTTTTTGGACTTGGTTTTGCCTTGGGTGGCTGGTTCACTGAAGATGGTGGTGCTATGAGCATGGTATTTATCATTGTGGGATTGGTATTGACTGTTACAGGTTTAACGAGTCGTTGCCCAATTTATAAAGTGGCTGGTATTGAAACAAGTGAAAAACCAGATCCACGTGGTCATTAAGTTTTAATTATATAAAGTATTTTAAAAAGGCGACCTTTGGTCGCCTTTTTTATGCCCGACTTTAAGTGTGTTATGGGTTGTTAAACGTTAACCTATCACTATCGTTCTGATTGATGGTTGCGACTAAACCAAACTTAGGGAACGTATATACTGTGGTATTGGGGTTGGTGTTTGTTACCAGCTCAGGTTTGCCAAATTGTGCCACAATCATTTCTTTGTTGAGTTCTAAGCTTGGGATAAGCGACATTTCAGTAATAATCATACGCTGCACAGCTAATATATCTTGGTTAGATAAGTTCATACGAATCACCCCATTAGGGTATACTCGTGGTCGAGTGCCACGTTCGCGTATAGCTTCTAATTTTACATCAGTAGTTTTTAATGTAAGTAATACTTTACTGTGGTCAGCGATGGATGGGAAATAGGCTTCAAGTTTACCTGTATATTGTGCCTCTTGCCCTTCTTTAGTTTCTTTAGGGTATAAAAACAAAGCAGCATCAGTACGGCTTCTAAATGCTATTTC
>JALUWH010000016.1 GCA_027019685.1 Ghiorsea sp.
GCAACTTAACATCATCAGTGCCGTGTTCAAAAAACACCCTTGGCATATGCAAGAGCTACGCATCAACAACAATGAAGTTGTTCTATCTGGTCAAGTCAACAGCTTGGATACATTGAATGACATCAGCAATGCTCTGTCAGAAAAAATTGGGCGAAAAGTAAAAATTACCGACACTGATTTAAAGGGTAATGAGGTTACATTCAGGATGCGCTGGTCATGAATATATCATTACAAAATCATATCGATAACCTTCGTCTCAAACTGGAAACTCTGTGGGCTGAAAAAGTTGCACCACACTATGATGCTCTAGGTGAAAGCGAACAACGTACTGTAAAAATCGCTGCTGTGATTTTACCATTGGTTATTTTTGTTTTCGGCATTGTCTTGCCTATTCTTGATACCAACAAGGCATTGCACGATGATATTGCAGCACTTAGCAAACAAGTGGCAGAAGCAAACCAGTTGACGGATATCTTAGCCAGCCAACCTAAACAACAAGGCAGCGCAAATACCAACAATATTCTAAGCGATGTAGATAAACTAGCACGCCAAACTGGCGTTCGCTCCTATATGACACGTTTACGCCCGCAGCAAATCATGGGTGCAGGGCAACGCTTACAAACACAAATCAAAAGCGTTCCTTATCAGAAACTCACCCACTTTCTAAGCATCTTAGAAGAAAATGATTACAATTTCACAAACCTTAAAATACAAGCAGCAGGCGTAGGCATTGTGCATATGCAAGCAAGTATTGGGCGATAAGATGAGCCAACAAACAACCACACCTACCTCTAAGCGAAAGTTATTGCTTATATTTACTTTGGCTTTGCTCATCTTTTCATTTTTACGCTGGGATATATCTCCTTGGTTAGCCACACAAATACAACAAGCTGCCAAGCAAGCGGGTATCAACGTACAATATGAACATCTTTCAGTATCGGGGTTTACGGTTCAATTGAATCAACTGCAAATCAGTAAAGCCAATGAGATGTCCGTACAATTCCAAGAACTACAAGCAAGCCCAGCATGGGATGCCTTATTATCAGGTGAATTAGGCGTTCATATTGAAGCCCTTTGGCAAACCAACCCCATTTCATTCACCATCATTCAGCAAGGCGAAAGCTTACAACTCAATAATATTTCGGCTGTAGTGGATATAAGTCGTATCCAACAATTTATGACGAGTATCCCTGCTAAGATTTCTGGTGTTATCCAAACCCAAGGGCAAGTTCGGTTCAATCCAAGCACACAAAAACTTGAATCAGGCAACTTAGAAGTGGTATGGAATCAAGCCAAAGCGGGGTTAACTCAGCCCAAATTCACCTTGGGTGATTACCACATCAAACTCTACAGTGATGAACAAGACAACCAGCCTTGGCATTGGGATATTTCAGGTGGTTCAGGCGTTGCCCTCAAAGGCAATGGCAGCATATCTCCACAGCAGCCTGACCCTCAATGGTGGGCTATCAATGGACTGATGAATGTCAAAGTGGATCAAACCAACCCTTCCCTTGCCATGATGATGCAGTCTATGATGGGCACAACAGAAGCTAGCCTGCGTATATCAGGCACGCTGGGTAAACCGCGCACGGAGATTGTTCGCTAATGTCATATCTTGTACTGGCACGAAAATGGAGACCACAACGTTTTGCTGATTTAACAGGGCAAGATGTGATTGTACGCACTCTAAAAAATGCCCTAACAAGCAACCACTTAGCCCATGCATATTTGATGACTGGTATTCGTGGCGTGGGCAAAACCACTATTTCTCGACTCATGGCTATGGCAGTCAATTGTACCCAAGTTGATGATGGTGAACCATGTGGCACTTGCGAATCATGTGTATCCATTGCCAAAGGTAACAATCTCGATGTGCAAGAAATGGATGCCGCAAGTCATACTGGTGTGGATGATATTCGTGAAATATTGGATGGTGTTCGTTATCCACCCGTACATTTAAAAATCAAAGTGTATATCATTGATGAAGCGCACATGTTGTCCAAATCAGCATTTAATGCCCTATTAAAAACACTGGAAGAACCACCTGAAAATGTATTGTTTATTTTGGCAACCACAGAGTCAGACAAATTGCCCATCACCGTACGCTCACGCTGCCAACGCTTTGACCTGCGTCGCCTCAATGTCGATGAAATCGCTGATTATTTAGCCTATGTACTCAAAGAAGAAGGCATCAATACGCAAGAAGATGCGCTGCAAGTCATTGCTCGTTCAGCCGATGGCAGTGTACGTGATGCATTATCCCTTACCGAGCGCGTTTTAGCCTTTTCCAGCCAAGATATTACCTTAGAAAGTGTGCAGCAATCGTTAGGGCTGATTGGCTCTGAACAAACACAACAACTTGCACACGCTATTTTGTTAGGCGATGCAAAACAGGCTGTACAAACCTTGCGTCAAGCACGTGAAGTCGGCGTATCACCTACCCATTTATTAAAATCACTCTCTGAACTGCTGCATGAAATGATGTGTTGTAAACTTGATGCTTCTCTGGTGCCGCAAGGTATGAGCAGCGCTGCGCAAGCATGGGTTCAACAACAAGCCGACTGCTGGAATGAACAAGCTTTGGATATGCGTTATCAAGTATTGATTCATGGCTTACGCGATTTACCGCTGATTGATGAGCAACGTGGTGCAGAAATGATTGTAATGCGTTTGGCTCACCTTCATTTTATATCACCGCCTGAAAAAGAAGTGCCTGCGCAAGATACCACAGAAAAAAAAACAGCTAAAAACGTAGAACCTGCAAAAAAGCGCGAATTTACCCAAAAAGTAGCCCCACCTGTTACCCAAGAAACAGTAAATACGCCTAGCCCACAACACATTGAACCCACAATACAAAGCAGTGACACAAACAGCATTGCAGAGCAAACGACTGAAGAGAAAAAACCTGAAGAGCCTGTACCTATTTCCCCGCCCAAATCATGGGAAGAAGCCATGCAGCAGTATCATAAAATCAAACCCGGTATTGCTGCCATGTTAGAGCATGTGCTTTGCCAGCGTTTTGATGATGAGGTCTCACTTTTACTGGATGCACATCAGCAAGATGCAATCACCACCCAAGATAGACAAGATTTTGAAACGTGGTTAAAACGTACCGTCATCTGGGGAAAACGCACCACTGAAGATGGCGAAAGTTTATTGCAACAAAAACAACGCAAAGCCAATGAATATAAACGAAAACTTTGGCAAGACGCTGAAAATGACCCCCATGTTCAGGCACTTAAACAAGCCTTAAATTGTCGTTTGGTCAATGTGCGACCGCCAGAGTTACCAAACACCGAACAACATGAGGTTGAACTTCCGACTGAGGACGATTGAAAATGACAATTCAAGTAACATTCAAAGATAAAACATACCCATGTGACCCTAGCAGACCCTTATTAGCTAGCCTGCTCGAACAAGGTGCATTTGTACCTTATAGTTGCCAAGGCGGCTTATGCCAAGCCTGTATGTGTAAAGTGACACAAGGGGAAGTGCCTACGGAAAGCCAAGAGCCATTGGATAAACATTTGCAAGAACAAGGCTGTTTCCTACCCTGCATATGCAAGCCAAACCAAGACATCAGTATAGAAGTTGCCACCAAAGATAACGTCACTTTTGCTGAAAAGAATATTTCTAACTTCGCAAATTACACCACCATGGTTCTTGAAAAAACATGGCTTAATGATGATGTGTTGCGTCTTTGTTTGGTGCGCCCTGAATCACTACAATACAAAGCAGGGCAATTTATCAACCTTATCCAACCTGAAAGCCAACTCACGCGCAGCTATTCCCTTGCCTCTTTACCCTGTGAAAACTTTATGGAGCTACACATCAAACGTATAGCCAATGGACGCATGAGCAATTGGTTATGTGATGAATTACAACGTGGTGAAAACATTGAAATATCAGGGCCATCTGGCGCATGTTATTATCAACAAGATAAACCTGAACAAGACATTATTTTAGCAGGTGTAGGTACAGGGCTTGCCCCTTTATTTGGCATTCTTCGTGATGCTTTAGAGTCCAACCATCAGGGGCAAATCTATCTGTTTCATGCCAGCCTCAACCAAGAAGGTTTGTATTATCAAAATGAAATCCAAGACATGGTTCATGATGTAAATAATCTAAGCTATATACCTTGTGTGCTTCAAGGTGATGCACCCGCCAATGGCAAACAAGGCATGATTGATAAGTTAATTATCGACACACTGGGAGATTGCACTGGCAAACGGGCATATTTATGTGGTGATGATGCTGTGGTACAAACCATGAAAGAAACATTATTGCAACATGGACTAACTGAAAATGATATATTAGCGGATGCCTTTACTGCATCATCGTAAGAGTTATGAACATACGTCTTTAAATTGCGCTTTGAGCTTGGCTTTATCATCCACAAAAACAACTGGTGCATAAGTACATAAACTACGGCATTCAAATGTTGTAAAAGGGATACCTTTTTCCTTTAAAGCATCCACCAAGTCTTGCCCACCATAAGGTTTACAATGTTGCCCTAAACACACTTCAATTTTCACAAAAAGTCACCTTTACACAATAGAACTTCATCACGAGTATAGCGCAGTGATTTCCAAGCAATCCCTTATCGCCATTCGCCTATTTTATGCAGCATACTTTGCTG
>JALUWH010000017.1 GCA_027019685.1 Ghiorsea sp.
ATTAAAATTCAACATTGCACCACCCAAGGCTGATTCTGCAGCAAGTAAAGACTGCATAGCTTGGCTATTGGATGGATCAGCCTTGGCGGCTTTCATCGCTGAAGCTGCTGCATTTCGAGCAGAAATTACTGCATCCAAAGTTTCACGTTCATGGCTTAAATAAGCCTTGGCTGCTTCAACTATATTTGGAATGAGATCATACCTACGATTGAGTTGTACATCAATTTGTGAAAAACTGTTTTTAAAAATATTTTTATAACTCACCAAGCGGTTGTACATCACTACAACCCATACAATGAGCAGCACAAAAATACCAAAGAAAATTAAAATCAAAGTTCCCAAAGTCATGGTTCACCTCTCCTCTTTTTGTTATACTTTAAAACAAGCAAGGTGCAAAACATGATAAGTGTGCATATTGCTTTCAACCTTAAGCATAGTAGCTTTGCCAACCTTGCACAAATACATGTTGGAGTAATGAATGAGCGTTGAAGATTTAATTTCGGGTTTTAGAACCCGTGCCGAAGATTATAGCAGTCGATTGGATTCGCTGCGGAGGTCACTTTGACCTTGATACCAAGGTTGAAGAATTAAAAGAATTAGACGCACGAACCGAGGATCCTAGCCTTTGGGATAACCCTGATGAAGCGCAAAAAATCATGCAGCAAAAAACATCCCTAGAGCGTACCATCAATGGTTTTAACAAAACATTAAATACGCTTGAAGAAGCGTCTATGCTCTTTGAAATGGGCATGGAAGAAAATGACCAAGACAGCAAACTCGAAGCCGTTGCCGAGATTGATAAAGTCCAAAAAGATGTGGAAGCTTTTGAACTGGCACAAATGCTGGGTGGTGAAACCGATGCTGAGTCTGCCTTTTTAGACATCAATGCAGGCTCTGGCGGCACTGAAGCCCAAGACTGGGCAGAAATGCTGTTGCGCATGTATTTGCGTTGGGCTGAACGCAAAGGTTTTAAAACTGAACTTATTGAGTGCACAGCAGGTGAAGAAGCGGGTATCAAGTCAGCTACTGTATCCATCAAAGGTGAATACGCCTATGGTTTCCTCAAAGCGGAGATTGGTGTACATAGACTTGTTCGCAAGTCCCCTTTTGATTCAGGAAATCGCCGCCATACTTCTTTTGCCTCGGTGTTTGCTTTCCCTGATATTGATAGAGACATTGATATTGACATCAACCCTGCCGATGTTCGTGTTGACACCTATCGTGCATCGGGCTCTGGTGGTCAGCATATCAATAAAACTGATTCTGCTGTGCGCATGACGCATGAACCGTCAGGTGTGGTCGTACAATGCCAAAGTGATAGGTCGCAGCATAAAAACCGTGACCACTGTTGGAAAATGCTTAAAGCCCGCTTGTATGAGTTAGAAATTGAGAAGCAACAGGCTGAAAAACAAGGTTTGGAAGATACCAAATCCGATATTGGATGGGGTCATCAAATCCGCTCATATGTACTTGATGCTTCACGCATTAAAGATTTACGTACAGGTATGGAAACTAGCAACACACAAAACTTTTTGGATGGTGATATTGATGATTTCATCGCTGCCAAACTGATGGGCATTAACAAAGGCAGCGGAGCAAGTGACGATGAGTAAATCTTTAGAAGATATGATTAATGATGTACAAACATTTACCACTGACAATGAAGATTACCGTTGTGGTTCTGTAGCCCTCTTGGGTCGACCTAACGTTGGCAAATCAACCTTAATGAACAAAATCATTGGCACTAAAGTTGCCATTGTAACACCCAAACCTCAAACCACTCGCCATAGAATTCTTGGTATTCATAGTGATGAAAACCAACAAATTGTATTTGTAGATACACCAGGGATTCATAAAGGTAGCCAACAACTCAACCGTAATATGGTGAAAGTAGCATATACCGCAGCAGAAGAAGCCGATGTACTTTGTATTATGCAAGATGGTTCTAAACCTATGGATAGAGGAACCATCGCATTGATTGAGCGTTTTTCTGATGGTCGTTTAGATAAACCTCGTATTCATGTCATCAATAAAATTGATCAATCCAATAAAGATAGACTGCTACCTCGTTTGCAAGAGATTCAGCAATTGGACCCTAAAGCGGATGCTTATATCCCTATTTCAGCCAAAAAAGGTTCGCAAGTTGAAGCTTTGGTTAAAGAAATAGGTAAATACTTACCCAAGCGCCAACCCATGTATGACCCTGAATGGTTTACCGACCAGTCCCAACGTCAAATGGCAGCCGAATATGTGCGTGAACAAGTATTTTTGTCTATGTACCAAGAAATCCCCTTTCAAACTGCCGTAGACATTGAAGACTTTGTTGATTTGGGTGATAAAATTGAAATCACAGCTGTTATTTTGGTAGCTACAGAGCGACATAAACCCATGATTATTGGTAAAGGTGGCGAACTGATGAAACACATTGGCATCAAAACACGTGAAGGTTTGGAAGACTTGTTGGGCTGTAAAGTGAACCTAAAACTATGGGTTAAAGTCCAAAAAGATTGGTTTGATAAACCGGGCATCCTACACGAACTAGGCTTATAAGTAGCAATGGCAGAACAAAGGGATCATGCCCTTTTATTACGCAGTATTGCTTATAGCGACTCCTCATTGATTTTGCATTGCTTAACACAACAGCATGGGCGTATTAGTCTTATGGCACGTGGTGCAAGGCGAGCCAAAAGCCCTTTTCGTGCAGCATTAATGCCTTTGTTTGCACTGCAACTGCGTTGGAAAGAGCCTAGAACAGGGTCTATGGGCACATTACTTGAAGCACAACGCTTTTCTGCATTACTACCCGAATCCATGATGCTCGCAGGACAAACATTGTTAGCCACTGCATCCACACTTTTTCCTGATGGTGTAAGCAATGGCTATGCAGAGCTACAACATGCCTGCAGCCTACTCTCAGAACGCTCTGAGGATGCTGGTTTATGTGCAGCAACTTGGGTTATGCTTGAACAATCTGGCTGGACTGGTGACTTAAATCATTGTTGGCACTGCGTAGAACCTATCGACCCCAATATCAGTATGTATTGGCGGCAAGGACACTTATTGTGCTCAAGTTGTGCTAAAGAAAGTGGATATAAACTTTATTCAGGGTTTCGTAAAACCATTGCCTCTTTTATGCTTCAGCCTAATGTGAGCTTAAAACAAGAACATATTACTTTGTGGAAAATGATGATAAAAGATGTGTTCAAAACACATCAAATGCGTGATTCCGTCGGTTCAATATAAGCGACCTAATATAAGCAGCTATAAACTTTGAATTTTGGCAATCGTCTTTTTATTCTGTTGCATAATAAACTGCTGCAAACGTTTTATAATTGTAGGTTCAGTTTGCTGCATAAATTGCATAACCACCTTATCCAAAGCAAGTAAATCCAGCTGATTCATAGCCACAACTGTATAACCATATTTACTGCCCTTATCCAAGCGTACTTCACCCAGTATATCATTATCTCTGCGTATTTCTAAAAGCAAAGGTTTACCAGACTGTTGTATCAACACTTCAGCTTCACCCGATAAAATCATATAATATTTATCTGCTGTTTCCCCTTGAGAAAATAGTGTTTCACCACGCTTCAACTCTGAAACGGTTAACTGTGTGGATAAGCTCTCTCGAATTGATGCTGAAAACTCACTAAACACCACATGCGTATAAAGGAAACTATTTAAGATACGCTGCCTCATAATAGAAAACACCCTAGACTTAAAGTTTTCATCTGCATGTAAAACCTGCTGTATAGCCTGTAAACCAACCCGTATAATCACTGAAGGCTCAGCCGTGTAAACTGATGCAAAACGCGTTTTTCCTCGTAATACGCCATATTCCCCATAAAAGTCACCTGCTTTTAAAGTCGCAACAACCAAAGGCTTATCCGCATGTTTTTTAGCTACAGCCAAAGAACCTTGCGCAATAAAATATAAATCATGTGGTGTATCACCTGCCACCATCATTTCGACACCCTTGGCGACATTTATGACTTGTGAATCTTGATTTAATATACGGAGATTAAGTGGTGACAATCCTTTTAGCACTGGAAAAACACTACCGCTTAACTGCTGTAGGGTCTTCTCCTTATGAAGACCTGAAATCTCTAAAAAACCTTCATCATTGATATTTGCCATGATTTAATTCTACCTGTTAATTAATAAACATAATTATGCTTATTTTAACATGTCTGCAAGGCTATTTTGGTCATACTTAAAGCGGAAGCGTATATAAGTACCAGCTTGGGTATACTCTGCCGCTGTGAAGTCTTGATCATAAAAGCCAACAAAATTATAACCCATGCTTAACCAAAAGTTTTCAAACATATTATAACCTAAGGCAAAACCAGCTGTAGGTTGATAGTTATTCAAATGTCGCACACGTAACGCAGCTGCTTGCATGGTCACATCCCAACTTTCATTCACATCATAAATCACATACATACCTAACAAGTCTGTTAAGCCAGACCAAGTGTCACCCTGAATTGTTTCATCGGATAACTTAATACCATGATTTAACCTAAGCTGCCAAGAAGCTGTTGTTTGCCAGTTTGCGGTCATATTATTGATATAACGTAAACTTTTACTTTCTAATCCTGTT
>JALUWH010000018.1 GCA_027019685.1 Ghiorsea sp.
TGTGGTGGTCAAAGGCTCTGTAACACTGAATGGTGTGAGCTTAACTGTGAATACAGTGGCGAACACATGTTTTAGTGTGAATTTGATTCCACATACTTTAGAGCATACCAACCTGCACCTTTTACAAAAAGGTGATAGGGTGAACCTTGAAACTGACCTTTTGGGTCGGTATGTTGAACGGATTTTAAGCTGCCAAAGCAGTGTCAATACACAGGAGGAGACATGAGTCTCGACCCTTGCGAAGAACTGATTGAAGAATTGCGTGCTGGTCGCATGATTATCCTTGCCGATGATGAAGACCGTGAAAATGAAGGTGATTTGGTGATGGCGGCTGAATGGGTGACCCCTGAAGCGGTGAATTTTATGGCAACCCACGGGCGTGGGTTGATTTGTTTAACCCTTGAAGAAGAACAGGTGGATAGACTTGGTTTACCTTTGATGACTCAGAATATCAATTCCAAGTTTAAAACCAACTTTACAGTATCGATTGAAGCTGCAGAGGGTGTAACCACGGGTATTTCTGCTTTTGATAGAGCGCACACCATTCGTACAGCCATTAAAGATGATGTGGTTGCTGAAGATATTCATACACCTGGGCATATATTTCCGCTCAAAGGTCAAGAAGGTGGGGTTTTGGTTCGCGCAGGGCATACCGAAGCCAGTATTGATTTAGCGCGATTGGCAGGCTTGAAACCTGCAGGTGTGATTTGTGAAATTATGAATGAAGATGGCTCTATGGCGCGTATGCCAGAGCTGAAAAAGTTTGCAAAAAAACATGGCATTAAGATTGGTTGTATTGCTGATTTAATTTCACACCGTTTAAAACACGATTCTTTGGTGAAACGCGAAGTGGAAGTGCGTTTACCAACAGAATTTGGTGATTTTCAAATGGTTGGTTTTAGCAACCTTGTGGATGATGCAGAGCATGTAGCATTGGTGATGGGTGAACCCACAGCTGAAGAGCCATGTTTGGTGCGCGTGCACTCTGAGTGTTTAACGGGTGATGTGTTTACTTCACGCCGTTGTGATTGTGGCTCACAGCTTCATGCGGCGATGAAACAAATTGCTGAAGCAGGTACGGGCGTGTTGCTGTATTTGCGCCAAGAAGGACGTGGCATTGGTTTATTCAATAAATTGCGTGCATATTCATTGCAAGATGCAGGGCATGACACAGTGGAAGCCAATCAAAAGTTAGGCTTTAAGGCAGATTTAAGAGATTATGGTATTGGTGCACAAATTTTGCGTTCACTGGGTTTACGTAAATTGAAACTTTTAACCAATAATCCGAAAAAAATTGTAGCTTTGGATGGTTATGGTTTGGAAGTGGTGGAGCGTGTACAGTTGGGTACATTTGCTCATGAAGACAATATCCATTATTTAACCACCAAACGTGATAAAATGGGGCATTTGTTTGATGTCTTAGATCAGAAAACTGGAGAATCTAATGAGTCTTGATGCACCAACATTGGATGGCACTGTCGATGCAACTGGTTTGCGTATTGGTCTTGTGGCGGCACGTTTTAATGAAAGCATCACCGATGCTTTGACCGATGGTGCAGTTGAGGCATTAAAGAAACATGGTGCAAGTGATGAAAATATTACAGTTGTTCGCGTGGCGGGAGCATTAGAAATCGGTACCATTGCGCAGCGCATGGCAAAGTCACATGCCTATGATGTGATTGTATGTTTGGGCTGTGTGATTCGTGGTGGTACTGCACATTTTGACTATGTATGCCAAGGTGCAATGGATGCAATCAATCATATTGCAGAGCGTGGTGATATTGGTGTCGGTAATGGTGTGTTGACGGTGGATACATTGGAGCAAGCACAAGCGCGCACAGGTGGTGCACACGGGCATAAAGGTGCTGAAGCAGCTTTAACGGCAGTCGAAGTCGCCCAAGCATTAAAGAATTTAGAACCCATGGTGGAGTAAGCGTGAGTCAAACGAAAAAACAAAAACAACCCAATCGTCATTTGGCACGAGAATCTGCGATTGAAGCTTTGTATGCTTGGCATAATGGTGGCAATGATGCAGCAATGATTCCTGCAATTTTGGCAGACCGTATTCAACAAGAAGAGCGTCAGGCACAAGATGAAGCTTATTTCCGCGAAATGGTGATGGGAGTGACTGAACAAGTAGAAGCTTTGGATGCTTTGATTGCAAAAGCAGTGCAAGGTAGAAGTTTACGCAGTATTGCCCATGTTGAATTAAACATATTGCGTATGGCAGCATGGGAGCTGCAAACACGTTTGGAAATTCCGTATAAAGTGATTATCAATGAAGCCTTGGAGTTGACGCGAGATTATGCTGATGAACCTTCGCGTGGTTTTATCAATGGTGTATTGGATAAAATAGCGCAATCGCTTCGTGTGCAGGAAATCAAAGCTTAGTTGTGATGAAAATTCGGCTTTGAGGTAAGGGGAGAAGCTATGGAATACATTCAATGTACGCATTGTGGCAAACGTTATGAAGTTTCTGAGCAAATAAGAGCTGCTGCTGGGCAGTTTACGACTTGTAAAGCATGCCATGAAAAGTTTTTGATTGTTATCCATAGTGGGAAAAGGTTAGAAGAAAAAAAAGAAGACGATGTTGTTTCAACGGGTGGTTGGGATCCTTCGTTAACCATGCCTGAAGAAGAGCCAAAAGAAGCAAACGACGAAGACCAAGCTGTAGAAGACTATTTGTCGGATGAAGATGATGATGGAGCGCAAGTATTAGCTGCGCTGCAAGCCAAGCGTAAGAAGCAGCAAATAATGTATGTGTTGGTTGCTGTGCTTGTTTGTTTGATAGCTGCAGGGGCTTGGTTCTTTTTGCAAGAGGACGATAACCAGTCAACAACAACGGTAAACCAGCAAACAGCAACAAAAGTTCAGCTAAGTGACAAAGAAATGGATATGAAGAGTGCGGAATGCCGCCAGGCTGTAGCCGTTAAATGGATGTTGGATAACAAAGTGATGCATAGCCAATATTCAGCAGATGCTTTTGTGCGTATGCTTAAATTAAGTGAAAAGCAATCAGCAGAAGTGCGCAAAGTTTGTAAAAATACTCAAGTCTTACAAGAGATTATCCAAGCAGCAACCAATCAAGTTAAACCAGACTGGTTTAAGGCAGAAATTGAAACCATTCAAAGCCGTCGCCAGCGATAAATAATAATTTTAGGTTTGAATCATTAAATATGATGATTGGGGGTTGAAAAGCCTTTTTGTTGCCCCTATCTAGTTTAGTAAGTGAAGCATACTATGAGACTAGATGTAAGTTGGAGTGAAAAATGGCAAAAGTAATTGGTATAGATTTAGGAACCACAAATTCATGTGTGGCAGTGATGGAAGGGGATACAGCAAAAGTTATCCCAAACAGTGAAGGCGATAATACAACACCTTCGGTTGTTGCTTTTTCTGCAGATGAGCGCCTTGTCGGTGCTGCAGCAAAACGTCAAATGGTAACCAACCCAGAAAAAACATTTCATGCTGTAAAACGTTTGATTGGTCGCAAGTTTGATTCAGAAGAAACCAAACATCATAAGTCATTGGTATCTTACCCAATCGTTGCAGCAGATAATGGTGATGCTTGGGTTGAAGTTGATGGTAAAAAAATGAGCCCACAAGAGGTTTCCGCTATCACCTTGCAAAAAATGAAATCAACTGCAGAAGATTATTTGGGCGAAACAGTAACAGATGCTGTGATTACAGTGCCTGCATATTTTAATGATTCACAACGTCAAGCAACCAAAGATGCTGGTGCGATTGCTGGGCTTAATGTGTTGCGTATTGTGAATGAACCAACAGCAGCAGCATTGGCATATGGTTTGGATAAAACTGAAGAAAACCACTTGATTGCAGTGTATGATCTTGGTGGTGGTACATTCGATATTTCAGTGCTTGAAATTGGTGATGGTGTATTTGAAGTGAAAGCAACCAATGGTGATACATTCCTTGGTGGTGAAGACTTTGACCAAGTATTGATTCAATATTTGGCTGATGAATTCAAAAAAGAGCATGGTGTTGATTTAACAACAGACACTTTGGCATTGCAACGCTTACGTGAAGCAGCAGAGAAAGCAAAAATTGAGTTGTCTTCAAGTCAACAAACTGAAGTGAACTTACCGTTTATCACGGCAGACGCTTCAGGACCTAAACACTTGTTGATTAAAGTGTCACGTGCAAAATTTGAATCATTAGTGAGCGATTTGGTTGAGCGTTCACTAGAGCCATGCAAAGCGGCATTAAAAGATGCGGGCATAAAAGCCTCCGATATTCACGAAGTGGTATTGGTGGGTGGTCAAACCCGTATGCCTTTGGTGCAAGAGAAAGTGAAAGCATTCTTTGGTACTGAGCCGCATAAAGGTGTGAACCCTGATGAAGTGGTAGCGATTGGTGCTGCGATTCAAGGTGCGATTTTGACTGGTGATGTGAAAGATGTGTTGTTGCTTGATGTAACACCATTATCACTTGGTATTGAAGTGGAAGGTGGTTTGTTCAATAAAATTATTGA
>JALUWH010000019.1 GCA_027019685.1 Ghiorsea sp.
GCTTGGGTAGGAAATCTTCACCGAGTTGAACCAAAGAGCAATGTATAAGTTCTTGTACGCGGTGTGAAGCGGCATCTGTGGCAAACCTAGGGTCTAGGCTAATCGGTGCTGATGCTAGCCCTATACGTAGTGTATGGCTTTTAGGTTCATCTTGGTGGCAAGATGATAAGAGTAGCAGCAGTATGATTGCATAGGCTCTCACACTTCCCATAAACTTAATGATTCCACATGCCCTGTGTAGGGAAATAAATCTAGGGGTCGCAAGGCTTTGAGTTTAAAACCTGCATCTGCTAAAGCTTTTGCATCTCGTGCACCTGCTGCAATATCACAATTTACCATAATGATTTTTTTGGGAAAAAGTTGACCTATTTTCTGACAAATACGTTTTGCCCCTTTGCGAGGGGGGTCTAGTATAAGTATGTCAGCATTGATGAAGGGTTCGACTAAAAAATCACCAAATAAATCAAGTGTTTGATAGCTTGCATTGAAGCCTAAACGTTTGGCATTGTTATTGGCAGCTTTGACACTGGCAGGGTTTAATTCTGCACCCATAACTTCAATACCTGTAGCTGCTGCAAGAGGTAGAGATAAGTTGCCACAGCCTGAAAATAAATCGACAACACGCTTTGCACCTTTACTCCACTCCAAAATTTGTTGAATGAGGATTTGGTTGCCTCGTGCATGACCTTGTATGAAGTCGTTGGGACCTATTTGTATGTTGATAGACTTGTGTTCGGTGATTTGAATAGTGTCGAATAAGGTTTGAATAGGTTTGTGAAGCGCTTTAACGGAGGGGCTACCAAGCTTACGCCACCACCATTGTTGGTTCTCTTGGATAGGGGGGCTAAAATCAGTAGGGCAGCTTTGTTCAGACTCTACAATAATATGTGTACCATTGCTTAGCTCTACAGCCTGAATGCTTTGGATAGATGTCGGTAAGTGGCTTGTTTCTAATTGTTTACGCAGTGTGTCTAAACTTTGGGTAATAGCTATACAAGTGTTGGTATGAACAATGTTATGACTGAACCGTTTACGAAAGCCAAGTTTGTTATTGTCCATAAACCAGCGAACTCGCCTGCGCCCTGCAAACTCAGTAGTTTGAGGTGTTTCAGGAATAATGTTTGTGTGCTCTGTTATAAAAGCTTGAAATGCGTTAGTGACCCAGTTGTTTTTCAAGTCAGCTTGTGTTTGTGGTGACAAGTTTTGTAGGGCGCAACCACCACATGTTTGTGCAACAGGGCACTTGGCTGAAATGCGCTGTGGGGATGGCGTAATAATAGCAGTAATCTCACCACGAAAAGCACCACGTTTTTTTTGTGTGTACTGGAATTGGACGGTATCTCCCACAACTGTGTTAGGAATGAGTACTGTATTGTTGTGTTCACGAACTAAACCCTCACCGCCAGGTAATATGGCTTCCACTGTTGCTGTGTGTTGTTCGCTCATGCGTTACGAGAGAATATCAATAGGACCAATCGTAATCGGGCTTGTAGATTTGAAGCGGATACGTATGGCTTGAATCAGTGGTGCAACCTTAATGATATCATCAATGGTAACTTGAATATCCACATCATCACCTTTGCGTTCAAAGATACGCTTCCATGTAAAGCTGTTGGTAGGTTTTATTTCTAGGTAAACATACCCCTTACTAAAGTCGGCACGACCAACACTGGCTTTATGTAAGATAATTTTAGAAATTACTTGGGGTTGGTCAAAAACCAACTTGGATTCACCTTTTTTGCTAATTACCCTGTGTGTTTTACTACTATTTTTCCTAAATGATTTTTGAAAAAAAACATGATCTCCACCTTTGAACTCATGCTTGCTTCTAGGTACAGCAGACTTATCACTACGCGTCACAGTATAACGTACTTGTTTAGTTAAAAGTACGGGGTTAATTGCCTTTTCTTTTTTTGTTTGAATTACTTTTTTCTTTGTTGTGCTTACCATTTTGTTACTTCGTTTATTGTCTTGTTTTGCCACAACAGGCTTTGAAGTGCTTGGCTTTATTTGTTTATTATTGGGTTGTTGAGCTTGGACTTGTTTTTCTTTGTGTTTTGCTAAAATGGGATTGGTTTGTGTTTCTTGGCGTGATGTTTCTTGCAGATATGGTGAAGCAGTTTCTTCTGCCATAGTTAGCACGGCAATAACAAGTGCGCCTAAAACTACAAAGAGCAGTGCTATGCCTGATAAACCAGAAAAAAGTTGGCGAAGCTTTGGTAAAGTGTTGCGCCACAAATGGGAGAGCTTTTCTTTGCCATGCTGTATCCATTGCTGTGCGACTTCAGCATTGCTAGGGGAGGGGAGAATGATAGAAGTAGTACTCGTTTGTGAACTTGTACTTGAACTTTGTTGTGTTTTTTCTGGTTTAGTGGGGACGGGTTTAAGGTGAGCCATGATATCAACAATTTTTTCACGAACAATGGCAGCGCTTTCTGGGCGACTATGTTTACTTTTGCTAAGTAACTTAAGAATAAGGTCAGATAAGGCAGGTGGAATGGATGGATCCAGCTTATTAGGAATAGGGGCAGGTTCACGCACCTGTTTTTCCATGATTTCAAACTCACCACCATTACTGGAGGCATCAAAAGGAAGTCTACCCAAAACCATATAAAATAATAATATTCCAAATGCATAAAGGTCAGTTCTTGCATCAATGGGTTTATTTAAAATTTGTTCAGGTGCCATGTAACGAAATGAACCAACAGTGGCACCACTTTGTGTAAGATCGTCTTCACCGTGTTCAGGTTTGGCAAGCCCAAAATCCAATAGTTTAACTTCGCCTTTGTTTGAAACGAGCACATTGGCAGGTTTTAAGTCACGGTGAACCATGTCAAAATGGTGCGCAGCCTCCAAACCAGTGAGTATATCAATAGCAATACTAAGTTTCTTCTCTAATGGTAGCTCGGGATTGTTTTTTAGGTAAGCTTTTAAATCTTCACCTTCAATCAATTCCATAATCAAAGCCATATGGGTTTCATCTTCAAACAAGGAAAGCAAGGTTACGATGTTAGGGTGCATGACCTTAGCATGCATACGTGCTTCACGGCGGAAGCGTTGTTTTAAATTTTCATGACGTAACAAGTGCGGATGTAACACTTTGATAGCGACAGCTCGCCCCAGTTCCTTATCAATAGCACGATAAACAACACCCATACCACCTTGACCAAGGCGCGATTCGATAATGTAAGAGTCCAAATGGGTTAGGTCTTCACTGGATGAGTTCTGTTCAGGGGTGTCGTTCAAAAGGTCTCCTGTATTTCAGGCTTTATGTCCATGCCGATAAGCCGATTGTTAATGTTCAATGCGCAATGTCAAGGCAAATGCGCTAAGTTATATTATCCAATCGGTTTTTTAATGGTCTATGGTGTGCATCACATAAACAAACAGCCAGTGCATCGGCTGCATCTTCGGGCAAGGGAAGAGGAGGTTTGAGCAGGGCTTTAATCATGTGTTGCACTTGGTTTTTATCGGCGCGGCCATGCCCAACAACGGCTTGTTTGACTGCTGTTGCCGAGTAAGTATTGATAGGTAGATTCGCATGGCAGCATGCCGCAATCAAAGCCCCTCTGGCTTGTCCTAGTTTTAAAGCTGACGATACATTCTTTGATACAAAAACATCTTCAATGGCTGCACAAGACGGCTGATAGGTTTCAATAATGCTTGAAAGCTCTTGAAACAATATCCCCAGTCGTTCAGTGAACTCACCCGTACCACAGCGAATAACATGATGGTGAACATGGCGTACTTTGTTGCCATTGACATCAATAATACCCACACCTGCTTTGCGCGAACCAGGATCGATTCCCATAAAACGAATGCTACTCATAGGGATGTGTGATCACTTAAACTTTGCAGGCTGTGAATGAGTTTTTTTCGCCCAATAATGAAACGCAAAGGGTGTCCACCGTTGATACGCCAAATCCATGCAGCACGTATGCCAGATAGTAATAAACAGCGTATTTGTTCAGTGTTTTTACTTTGTTGGAGGTGCTCAGGTTTGCCACGAATAATAATGCGAGGTTTTATAGTGCTTACTGTTTCCCCGTATAAATGCGCAATAGCTGCGATAATATTTTCATGACATGGGTCGTTGAAAAACTGTATTTGTTTGTGGATTCTTAGCATACCATCACCGATGTGTTGTAAGGTGTTGGGTTGCTTGGCAAGTTTCTTTTCTACGGCAAGCATACCCGCAGCATATTTGACGATTTGTTTTGCATGGTTGATGTCTTGACCTTGGAGAAGGCGTTTGGCTTGGGTGTTTCCTAGAGAAAAATGCCCATCTTGGGTGTAATCATCATTGAGTAAAGCATGCATACAGTGTTTGAAGTAAACAGGGTCACACTTTCCTGTTTGGCTGATGGAAGTAATAAGACACGATGTTTGGGCTAATGCGGCTACAGCAAGAGCACGTTGTTTTTCGCGTTGGGCTTTATCATTTGAGTGGTAGGGTGCAGCTTTCATGTGGCGTAGTGTGGCGGTGTATATAGGATGTCACAAGTATAGGTTTATTGAGGTGTTATTGTGGCTGATTTTTTTACGCAGGTGCGTAACTGTTTATTAGAAAAAAATATAGATACAAAGGTGGTAAAAATTCACCAGTTGGCAAAAGAAATGCGTCAAGGTGGTGAGATTCATGTGCGGTCTTTTGGTGATGTGCTGAGTGTGACGGAAAATGGTCGTCCTAATATACCAAAGTTGGTCGGAGCTACAAGTGTTCCTAAGCGTGGTTTTGGTAGCCTTGAGGGTAGGGCAATTATGATGCACGCCATTGCTCATATTGAATTTAATGCCATGAATTTAGCTTTGGATGCGGTACAACGCTTTCCGAATATGCCTGAAGCGTATTATCGAGATTGGTTGCAGGTTGCTGATGAAGAAGCTTACCACTTTGAACTTATACGAGCACATTTGCGTTTTTTAGGTGCTGATTATGGCGATTATCCAGCGCATAATGGCTTGTGGGATATGGTAGAGAAAACAGCGCATAATGTGTTACACAGAATGGCTTTGGTGCCTAGAGTGTTAGAGGCAAGAGGTTTGGATGTAACACCTAGTATTCAAAAAAAATTACGCCAATCTGGGGATAAACATGCAGCAACATTATTGGATATTATTTTTACAGATGAAATAGGGCATGTTGAAGTAGGTACACGTTGGTTTAGGTATTTATGCAAACAAGAGCATAAGAAAGCAGATGATACGTTTTTTACTTTGTTGCATGAATATTTTCCTAAGGGTTTATACGGTCCGTATAATATGGATGCACGTGAAGCAGCAGGTTTTTCCGAGCATGAGTTGCAAATATTGCTAGATGGTTAATATATATTGATGTGTTATGGTTAACTTGAAGCTTTGAGCTTACGATAAGTTTGCATTACTTTTTTTACATAACGTTTGGTTTCTGGGTAGTTGGGTATGCTATTGCCCGCGCGTTTAACAGCATTGGGTCCTGCATTGTAGGCAGCAAGGGATAATTCGATATTTTGTTCAAAGATATTGAGCAGTTGTCTGAAGTATTTTGCGCCACCTTGTATGTTTTGTATGGGATTCCAACTGTTTTGAACTTGGAGTTGTTTGGCCGTTTGAGGCATGAGTTGCATCAGCCCTATGGCACCCGCTTTGGAGTATGCTTGGGGGTTAAAAGCAGATTCAGTATCAATAATCGCTTGTAATAGCCTGTAATCCAATTGGTTTTGAATAGCAGCATAGCGAATATGTGGTAGAAACTTGGTTTTATTTCTTTGATATTTTTCAAAGTTGTACCCTGCAGTACTTTGTTGTGTAAGTTTGGGGCGATAGATGGAGATAAGTTTGTATGAATCGTCCATGCGTTTGTCTGTAAAATACAATTGACCATCAGCATCATGGTAGGTGTAAATATCTGCTGTAGCAGGAAGGCTGATGCCTAAAACGATAACATACGCAAGTCGTTGTAATATCATAATAAATATATGGTTCCTAAGCCTAAGAAAGCTAGGAAACCAACCACATCAGTCACTGTTGTAAGTATGGTTCCACTGGCGAGTGCGGGGTCAATATGTAGGCGTTGTAGGGTGAGTGGAATGAGTGCGCCCGCAAGACCTGCTGCAAGCAGGTTGACCATGATAGCGGCAGCAATGACAAAGCTAAGAGAGCTGCCATATTCTGGGAACCAAAATCTAGCGACAAGCCCAACAAAAAATGCAAAGCATAAACCTGTAACTATGCTCACACCCACCTCTTTGAGTAGTGCGCGCTTAGCATTGTTAAAGGTGATGCGCCCAAGAGCAATACCGCGAACCATGACAGTAAGTGTTTGTGTGCCTGCTATGCCACCCATGCTAGCAACAATGGGCATCAATACTGCTAGTGCTACGATCTGTTGTAATGTTGCTTCAAATTGAGAGATAACTATGGATGCAATAATGGCTGTAGCTAGGTTGAACATTAGCCAAACACCACGCCGCCATGCTGTGATACCTACGGGTTCTGCAAGGTCATCTTGGTTGGATAAACCTGCCAAGTGATACATGTCCTCGGTGGCTTCTTCTTGTACCACATCAATGATGTCATCAGCAGTAATACGACCGACCAATACCCCTTGTTTGTCAACAACAGGAAGCGCTAAGATGTCATATTTATTGAAGATTCTTGCGACCTCTTCTTGATCTTCATCGACTAAAACACGTGGAAAGTCTGCATCTGAAATGCGCCAAACTTCTTCATCAGGTTCACAAAAAAGAAGCGAGTGAAGTTGAATGACACCTGTTAGTCTATCGTGTTGGTTTACGGTGTAGATATAGTTAAGGTTTTCAATATCTTTACCCCAGCGGCGAAGAACATTTAAAACTTTTTCCACTTTCCAGTCATCACGAACCTTGAATAGTTCTGCCTGCATTAAACCACCAGCAGACTGTTCGTCATAAGCAAGCAGAGGTTCGATGCCACGCCTATCTTCAGGGTCTAGCCCTTTGATGACTTCATCAGCAACCTCGGGTTTAACAGCTTGCAAGATGTCTGTTGCATCATCGGAATCCAAATGTTCAACAACATCTTCAATGTCACTAGCATTTAATTGGGCAAGCAAGTCTTCTTGGATGCCTTCGGGTAATTCTAGCAGTGTATCCCCAAGCAAGTCATCGGGAATCAGTTGCATCAGTTGTAAACGTTCTTGATCGGTGCGGCAGGCGAGCAGTTCTTCAGCAAGTTCAGAAGTATGCATGGTTGCAATTTTCTTTTGCAAGCCCAAGGTAGATGTTTCAATATCTACATGTTTGTTGTCTTCTGGCATGTTATCCTCGTTTTTAGTTAAAAGTAGCCGTTACTATAACTTATATAAGTTTACCGCAATGGTAATTGTATGTTTTTAAAGGAAAATATCAAGAAAATGATTTTATGGTGTAGTTTTTGAGGTCTTTCACGTCTTCTAGGTGACCGTGACTGGGGTCACAAAATATGGGTTTAATGTTTATCTTGTTGCATAAGTGTTTGATTTTGCTTACTATTCGCCGTGATTAATATCACTGTGTCCTCCGTAGGGGGGGAAAGGAGAAACTGGCATCACCATTTCCACATGCAAAAAAACATTTAGGATTCTGTTTCTGCTAACTATTTTGATGGTTGGTAGATATGCTTCTGCTCACAATGTGGGGCAATCTCAAACATCAAAATACTTTGCCCCTGAGACTGTTCAGATGTTACTGGATCGTGCAGCAGGCGTTACAGCTGGTGGTCCTGGTATTCGCACTGGTGATGTTCTAAGTTACATTATTGAATCTGTACCATCTCCCAATGGTGCGACATTGGGTTCAGCAGGCTATGTGACCGATTATATTCCACCTGGTATGGAAGTGGTTGGTGCAAGCTTTGTTGATAAAGTACCTGACCCAACAAAAGTGGGTGGGTTTGCGTTTATTGATAGACCTGCAAACTTGCCAGGTGTTTTGGGTGATGGTTGTGGACAGGGGGGATGCCAAATTTATATTGCTCCTTTTGCCAATGGCAGTATTGCTAGGGGTACACAAGATACAGGTATTTTCTTTTCTACAGACCTTAGAACTAAAAGGTTGCCTGCTGGACCTTTAACTGTTCCGTTGTTGCCTCCGCTTTTGGCACCTGCAACGGGGCCTGTTGATATTACATTATGTTCAAAATCAAGGTTGGCAGGTGGTCAGCTTGCTTTCATTACATACAACCAATGGGATTATGACCAGCTCATTGCGTTTGGGGACAGTAAAAATGGCTGTGGTGGGGCTGCTATTAAGTTACTAACAGGTGGTTCAGGACGTGGTAACCCACCCGTATTGGCAGGGCTTGTGCCGGGTACTTTTGTTGGCTTGTCTTCGCCAGTAGCTGGACCGCAGACTTATTATACCAATGACTATAACCCTTTGGGTGATGGTATTATTGCTACACCAAGTCTGCTCGACTTTCAACTTGTAGGGCCTTGGCAGCGTATTTATGCCCCAGGTTCGTTGATAGGTGGGTCGGGCCCTATTGTATCCTACCTCGTGAACGGCTCTGAAATTATTGCGGGTGTACCAACATCCGCTGGTTGGGCATTGTCAACAGCGAATCCATTGCCGCCAACAACGAATGCCGTGCGCTGGGCAATTGGTGAACGTACGGTTGGCACCATTGAGCATGTCAAAATAAAAATGCGTGTTACCAATTTGGCGGCATTTGGTACCACGGCACTCAATAACACAGCTTATACCAACCACTCGGAAGTTTTTGGTGGTGATGCATCTGGCGGAGCGCAGGGCGGGAAAGATATGGTCTACGCTTATCTTGGCCCTAGCCAAGCCAATAATAATGCGCAACTGATGGTGACTAAAAAAGTTATTGCTGTATCCAATGTTAGCGCCACAGGGCCATGGATTTCATCAGATGGTGCTTTTGTGGCTGCAGGTCAATGGGTAAAATATCGTTTAAATTATTTGAACGCAGCTTCGGCCCCACTTTTTAATGTCACCATTACAGATGTGATTGATACATTAGAAGCTATTTATGTTTCATCCGATACCGGCAATCCATTTGTGGGTGCTGCCACTTACCTTGCGCCAAATGTAACCTGGGCTCCTATCTTACAGGTGAGCCCTGGTGGTGGTGGCTCTATGGAAGTGGTGGTGCAAATCACTGCCGCAGGTGGCGGAACCATTACAAGTAATGCGATTTCTGCAACAGCAAGTACAATAGCACCGCCTGCTGCGCCAGCATTGATTAATGCCAAGTCAATTTTTGTGTCGAACATTTCTGGGACTGGTGCTGTACCTAACATTTCACAAGCCAAAACAGTGACACCAAGTGTTGCTGCTCCCGGTGGGCAAGTATTATACAGTATGCAATTGGTTAATCATGGTGGGGCAATTACACAGCCTGCTATAGGTAATGCTAATCTTCTCAAGGGTCCTGTTTACCCTGTAGGCTTGGGTGTTCCCGCTGTGCCGCCTGGAACAGGGGGTGGCCTTATTGTGGGTGACTCTTTGCCAGTATCTTCTGCCCCTGGAGTAGTGCCTGTAGTTAAAGCAATGAGTTATCTCAATACACTTTCGGTAACCCTAAAGGATAACAATACGGGTATTGTCTATCCATTAGCTGTTGGCGATTATACTGTTGATATTGTAACGCGCCCTGGTGACGTGTTTTGGCAAATTTTAAACTACCCTGTAGGTTTTCCATCACCAGCTACAGGTTTGCCATTGCCTGCTTTAACCCCATTTGATTTTGCAACAGGAACACTTCAAGTTGATTTTTATGCAACAGTCGCACTGACCGCATTGCCAGGCGTGTACTATAACCAAGCTGAAAGCTATGTGGGTACTTGGGATGCAGTGAAAGGGAAGGCAGGTAAAGACATTAGTAAAGTCGCTCCTAACCTTGCTCCAGTATCTGTGTCTAGTCCTGATTTCACGACTTTTTGGAAAACAGCAACCGATATTAATGGTGCACCCACTGGGCCAGGAGAAACGCTGCAATATACGCTTAATGCAACCAATACGGGGTTAGTAGCGGCGACTAATGTGGTGATTACTGATGCAATACCCACCAATACCAGTTTTGTTGTGGGCACTGCAGTAGCAGGTATCGGTGGTGTGGTTAGTTATTCCAATGATGGTGGGCTTACTTATTTATATACACCTGTAGGCTTGGTTGGGGCTGTGGATGCAGCGGTTACACATGTTAAATTTACATATGCAAGTGTAGCGATTAATGCATCGGCTACACCAAGCTTTAGGGTTCAGCTATCACCTTTGTTGGGTAATGGTGTGCAAATATTGAATCAGGCAAATTTAACCAGCTTACAAACGGGATTGACGGTTTTTAAAAGTGATGACCCTGCATTGCCAGGGCTTTCTGATTTAACGACAACAACGGTGACCGCACAGCCGAATTATTCTACATCAACAAAAACATCAACAGTGAACGGTGTTGCTGCCTCAGCAATTGTCCCCGGTGATACTGTTTCATATACAATTACCTTAAACGATACGGGTAATGATGCAGCGGGCTCTAGTAATATTAGTATTAGTGATGCGATTGACATCAATGTATTGGATATTGCGACACTGACAACCACGCAGCCTGTGGGCTGGACAGTCGCAGGCCCATTTGCAACAGGGGTAATTACATGGAATGCTAACAGCTTTGCTCAAGGGGCAACGGCTGTATTTACAGTGTCGGGTGTAGTTAAGCCTGGGATTGCCCAAGGCACAGTGCTTAACAATAATATTGCGATTTCATCGACAGAGCTTGCAACACCCACAGTCATTCAAGCATCACCGCTTACCGTACCGCAGACGACAGTTTCAGGTTATATTTATACAGGCGGTTCTGTAGCAAATGGGGTGGCGAATGTCACAGTAGCACTGCAGGCAACGGGCAGCAATATTGATACGGTGAATACGTTTACTGATGCCAATGGATTCTATAGTTTGCCAGCACTTGCAGCAGGTGCTTGGGATGTTCGCGTTACAGATTTAAATGGCATACTTTCAGGCTTAACATTAAGCACTGGTTTTACCAATCCGCTACCCGTAACTTTGGTAAGTGGTCAAACGCTGGCAAATCAGAATTTTTCTTATGATTTCGTAGGTTCACCCGCACAAGTGAAAGGTCGTATGTTTGATGATGTGAACGGCAATGGCATCGAAGACGTTGGCGAAGCTGCTTTGGTTGGTGTGAGTATAGAGTTGCGTACCCCAACGGGTATTGTTTTGGCTACGGCCACAGCAAATGCACTGGGTGATTATGTTTTTAACAATGTGGCACAAGGCGATTATATTTTAGCAATCACCGATACAGCAGGGCTGCTTACGAACAGGTATTTAACGACAGGTATCGTATCCCCAGTGAGCTTAACAGGTTTGCTGCCAGGTTCTGTTTCTACAGTGAATTTTGGTTATCGAATTGGTAGCCGTATTGGTGATTTGATTTTTGATGATACCAATGCCAATGGTCTCTTAGATATTGGTGAAGTGGGTTTGCCGAATGTGTCCGTTGTATTACAACAGGGCGGGGTAACGGTATATAGTACAACAACAAATAATACGGGGAACTATTTGTTTGAAGGTGTGGCTTCGGGTACATACAGTTTGATTGTCACCAATCCCTTTACAGGCATAGCAAATCCTGCAGTACCAGTGACGGCAGTTGCTGGTGTAGATCAATTGACGTTTGACTATGGCTTTAGTGCGCCGCCAGTCATTACTGTAACAAAAACAACAGCAAACCCTGTGGCTGGGCAAAATGCAGCAGTGGGTTATACCATTACCATTACCAATACAGGTGGTGCAGCGAATAACTTTGTAGTGAAAGATATATTGCCATCAACCAACCCGCTGGTGGTAGCGCCTCCAACGTATACGCCATCATCGGGTAGTTTCTTGTACTTGAGTACAGATAATGTAACGCTCAACGGTTTGCCTTTTAGTATTCCAACACAGCCTGCCAATTTTTCTACGCAGCCTGTTTGGTCTGGCTTTAGTATGCCAGGGCAATCCACGTTAACCATTACATTCACAGCTTTTAGTGATGCTATTGATGGCACATATTATAATGGTGTGCAATATGCATATCAAAATGGACTTGCACCCGTGCAAGTTGATGTTCCCGATTTGGCAACTGTGGTGGTCTCATCGACTGGTATTTTAAGCAAGGCTGCAACCAAGGTAAATGGTTTGCCTTGGCTAGGCGGTGAACCTGTAGTGGCTGCTGGTGATACCATTACCTATACCGCCACATTGCTAAATACGCCTGCAGCATTGGAGCAACGTGTTTCACAGTTTACTGAAACCATGCCTATAGGTTTTACATATGTGCCCAATTCAACGGTGATTGTAGCACCTGTGAACCCAGTTGTGGTTGCTCCTATACCGACACAAGTGGGGCAAACCTTAACGTGGCTAATGCCTGCTTTAAATCCAGCAACATTGGCAGGCAATGCCTTGAGTCAAATCACATTGAGTTTTGATGTCTTGGTTGGGCCTACAGCTACCTCAGGTAGCCATACAGATGTTGCGACTGCCTCGGTAGTGGCTGTACCTGTGCCATTACCTGCTGTGCTGCCACTACCCACGGTACTATCAACAGGCAATACAGCGCCAGTGACGGTTTCGCAGCCTATTTTAAGTATGGTGAAAACAACCTCAACACCAGTGATTAGCCGTGATGCAGCAGGAAACTATGCTCCAGCAAGTTATACGGTTACAGTGACCAACACAGGGGCAGCACCTGCAACAGGGGTGGTCTTGACAGATACGTTGCCTTTAGGCTTCAGTCTTGGGTCTGGTACAGTTTATATTAATGGCATTGCTCAAGCTGCAGCCTCCGTGTCATTGTCACAAGTGGGTCAAACATTGACGATAACGACAGTGCCCGCTGGAGGCTTTACAATTCCTGCTAAAAATGGTGTTAGCAATGGTAAATTGGTTATTAACTATACCGCCAATATTTCTCCAACCACATTAGCGGGTACGCAGGTGAATACGGTAAGCATGACTTCCATCAATGGCGGGTTGCTTGCTGGTGGTACGGCGAATGTCGAGCTTGTCGATGTGCAGCTTAGTAAAGTCACATCAACACCTACGGTAACGCAAGGAAACCCAGCGACATATACCATTTCCGTTGCTAACAATGGCATCACTACAATCAATAACATTAATGTATCGGATGTATTGCCTACAGGGTTCACCTATAAAGCAGGAAGCACTTTGATTAACGGTGTTGCAGCAGCAGACCCTGCTGGCACAGCAACAACCCCTCTGTGGACGCTGCCAACGGTGTTAAATAACTCCATAACGACGATTACCTTCTCAGCGGATGTGGGAGCTGCTGCCACCCCAAGTATTTATTATAATACAGTACAAGCTAGCACGGCTACAGGGTTCTCATTCCCTAATCCTGGTCCCACTGCTCCTGTCACAGTGTTAGAGCCACAGCCTTCATTAACTGTATTAAAGCTAGCTAATAACCCCACTGCAAAACCAGGGGATACAATTGTTTATACAGTTGTGATTACCAATACAGGTGCGGGTCAGGCAAGCGTTGTGGATGTGACAGATGCAATGAGCCCTTATACGAAACTTGCACTCATACCTTTTGCACCTGTAAATACTACAATATTTAGTTTTTCAGATGGTGCGAACCCATCAGGTTTGCTTGGTACAGCCACAGTGAGTTTCTCGAAGGATAATGGCACAACATACAACTACACTCCTGTGGATGATGGGACAGGGCATGACCCTGCAATTACCAATTTCCGATTACTTATGGACGGAGTGATGAATGCCAACCAAGCGGCAAACCCTAGTTTTAGTATTCAGTATCAAGTGCAGGTGAAGTAATGTTTTTAAGTGTATTCAAGGAGAAAGGGATGAAATATTTACTAGTATGTCTGTTGTTGTTGCCGTCATTGGCATTGGCAGCTCCAGATATCCAAGTCTCAATTGCGGCTGAGAAAGTTGTGGTTGTTGAAGAGGGAGGAAAACAAGTTGAAAAACGTGTGTCAGCTATTGATGTCTTACCTAGAGATGTAATTGTTTATACATTACAGTATGAAAACAAGGGTGATGAAGCTGCGCAAAATGTGGTGTTGAATGACCCTATCCCGCAAGGTACATCGTATGTTGTGGCATCTGCTATTAGCCCTGCAGCAGAGGTAAGTTTTTCAGTGGATGGAAAAAACTTTAAAAAACCAAGCCTTTTGACTTATACGGTGAAGAAAAATGGAAAAATGGAACAACGCAAGGCTTCGCCAGAGCAATATACACATATTCGCTGGGTTGTAAAAAAGATTCCTGCTGGAAAGTCAGGTGTTGTAGGCTTTAGAGTGAAAGTAAATTAAAAAGTTGACATGAAGTTTAATAACAATGCCTACGGGCAATTTATAACATCTACGGATGAAAAAAGGAGATAGATATGAAAATCATATCAAGTATAAAAAAAGGAATGTTGAAGGTTGTTGTAACAACATTGTTTGCCACAGTGTTGATGGCGGCAGCACAAACATCTTCAGCGAATACAGGTGCAGGAACAACGATTCTAAACGTTGTGACTGTAAATTATCAAAGCCCTGGTGGCGTTGCTTTGGTGGCAAGTGCATCAGCAAGCGTGACTGTAACGTTAGTGCCCACAGCAGTTGCTTTGGCAGCAGTAGGTTTAACTACGGGGGCTACGCCATCAGGCGCAGCAATTACGTATTCATTTACCGCAACATCGAATGCGAATGGTAGTGACACTTATTTGTTAAATTCTGCAGCAGGTACTTTGACCAATGCAACTGCACCAACGGTGGTGTTTAAGCAAGGAGCTACAACGGTTACTCAACTAACACTTGCATCATCTGTGATTAGTGATGTAACCGCGGCCAATACTATTGTTGTTCCAGCAGGTACGGCTTCCAACTTAGCGGCGGGTGATATCGTGGTTATTAATGGTACTGATTACCTAGTGTCTACAGTTTCAGGTACTGGTACTGCCGCAGCAGCGAATGTGGGTGCAACAACTGCAGGTACGATTACTGCTGAAGTACCAGTATCAATTGTTTTGGCAGCTAATACGGCTGGTTCGAACGCTGTCCCAGCATTCATTGCTTCAGTTGTGGGTACGCCATCACCGCAAATCGGTTTATTGGTTGCTGAGCAGCAAGCATTTACTGCTGATGTTACATCTTCAACAGTTGCACCAGGTAACGGCACTGTACCATTGGATATTACGGTTGGTGGTCCAACTCCAGGTACACCAGTAACACCTCCGATTACAACGACAACAACAGTGCAGGGTGCTAACCTTACGATAACTAAAGAAGTGAGTTCTGATGGCGGCCTAACGTTTGCAGCAGCAGGTTCAGGTGCTCCTTTATCGACACTAACTTACCGTATTACCATTTCCAATGGTGGGGCAGGTTCGGCTTCAACAGTAGTGATTACGGATCCTATGCCAGCATATACAACATACGTTGCTGGTAGTGCTAAGTCTTCTACGGTTGCTGGTGCATTGTTTGCTAATGTCGCGAATGTTGCATTAACAGATGTAGCAGATGCAGATGGTTATGATTTTGGTGTAACAGCGGTAAACCAAGCAACACTGTCTGTGCCTACTGTGGGAGCTGGTGCAACGGTTGTGTTGTTCTACCAAGTAACGATTCAATAATTATCACAGGTAAGGCTTTGGCGGCAGGTTATCCTGCCGTCCATCGTCCGAAGTTTATTGGTGCATAAACCAGATGATTTCGGTCGATGTTTAAGTTTTTAATTTATTTTAAAAGAAAAAAGGAGAGGGAAATGAAGAGAATTATCATTGGAAGTGTGATGATGGCACTGCTCGCTTTTGCAGGTATACAAACTGCATCAGCAGTTGCTCCAGCCAATAGTATAATTACCAATACGGCATCATTATCTTATACAGGCTTAGTTACGCCGATTACGGCCAGTGTTGATGTGAAGGTATTGCTCGTACCAGCAGCAGCTACAGTGATTGCAGCAACAGCAGTAACCGTTGCTGAAGGTCAAACTGCGACATTAACTTATCAGATCCGAGCCAATGCCAATGGACCTGATGCCTATACATTTAATGCACCAACCAGCGTGGCAACGAATGTGACAGGTTCATCTGTACCAACCACGCCAGCAGGGATTACGTTGGGTGCAACAGCGGCGGCAGCACCTGCGGCGATTGGTGCAACAGTAATTACTGTGCCAGCGGATGGTACGGCGAATAACAGCCTGAATGGTATTATCGTGGGTGACAGTATTGTTATTGGTGGCAATGTTTATGCTGTTGCAGCTATCACAGATACGGCAACAGGTAATCAAACGATTACGCTTACTACACCGTTGACCACAGCTGTTTTGCTTGGTGATCAAATGGGCGAGCAACAAAGCTTTACGGTTAGTATGACTGCAGGTGTTGTGACACCACCAGCGACAGCAGGAACCGAAGTAATTTCTGTTGTAAGCAACGGTTCAGGAGTAGGTACTGCCTCAGCGCCTGTAGCTGGTACAGTGAATGTAGTAAAAGTTGTGTTTATTAAATCAGTGAGTGTGAATGCTGGTGCATTTTTAACAACGCTACAAAATGTTAAAAGTGGTGACACTTTAACGTATCGTATGATTGCGCAGATTCCTGCAAACTCTACACTTAATGGTGTTAAGTTTACGGATACGATTCCACCATTTATGACGTACGTACTTAATTCAACCACATTGGATGTTGATGGTCCTGCAGGTGTAACCGCACCCACAGCTGCAGGCGATGTAGCAGGCACAACACCGCTAGTCGGTGGTCTTCAAGTGAATAGTTTAGGACAAGCCGCTGGTGTGATTGCTGGTGGTGCAGCAGGTACAGAAGTATCTGTTGATTTCCAAGTAACTGTAGATTAATGCAGACTTTGTTCGCTTAATATGATTCATACTATTAAACAGGTGGCTTTAAGGTTGATGGGTAATACTACCCATCAGTTTGCCTATATTGCTGCCTGTTTGATAGTGATAGTGGGTTTTAGCTCACCTGCTTATGCAGTACTATCACAAACAATTACAAACACGGCACAGCTTAGCTATACAACTGCACCAGCCGTAATTAATACTTCGGTTGATGTCTATGCGACTATCGCCACAGCAAATTCAGCTAGTATTATGGTTACTACCCCGGCAACAGCACGCTTAGGTACAACATCACCTGTTAGTGTTCAAATTACCAATACAGGTATCAATAATCTTTTGAATGGTAATGTTGTGATTACTGCACCTGCTGGTACTACTTTAACAATTCCTGTGGATCCTTATGGTTTATATGTTGCTGTACCGCACCCAACCCTTCCTTTAGCATGGTTGGTGACTGTACCTGATTTGCTCGTGGGTCAAAACTTTACATTTCCAGCTTCATTGGTGGTGCCAACAACAGCGCCATTGGGTGCAACAACTATACCTGCGGATTACCATGCCAATAATGCGAAGTTGGCGAGTCATGCTGCTCCTGTGCAAATTATTACAACACGCACTAAAGCTCAAATTACTTTTATGTACTTGAATACAACAACGAGTCAATATACGCCTGCTGAAATATACCATGCAGGGCAAAATATATACGTTCAAGTCAAAGATGGTGACCAAAATTTAGACCCATATACCAAACAAACAGTGACTGTTACGCTGGCAGATAGTGCAAGCAGTGATACTGAAACGATTGTTTTAACAGAAACAGGTAACAATACAGGCATATTTATTGGTAATATTGCCTCTACACGCTCACCAACAGTAACACCAAATGATGGGGTGCTTTCTGTAAATGTTGATTCAACCATCACGGCAAAATATACTGATAAATTTGATAATACGGATGTTGCAGCATCCGCCGCATTGGTAGATCCTTTTGGTTTGATTTTTGATTCCAGCAGTGGTGTACCGTTAGATGGTGCAACAATCACCATAATAAATGTTGCAACAGGTTTGCCCGCAACAGTGTTTGGTGATGATGGTGTGAGTACTTATCCATCCACAGTGGTATCCGGTTCTACAGTTACAGATGCATCAGGTGCAACCTATGTCTTTGGTACAGGTAAATATCGTTTCCCATTCATGCCACTGGGTGATTACCGTTTAGAAATTACACCACCACCTGGGTATAATTATCCATCGCAAGTAGCAACAGCTGATATTCAAGCTATTCCAACAGGTCCATTTTCAATTGTGACAGGTTCGCGTGGTGAAACCTTTAAAATTCAAGCAGGACCAGCATTACACATTGACATACCATTGGATGGTAAAGGTGTGAATTTGTTTGTGCGTAAAACAACCATTACAACCACTGCTGCAGTTGGAGATCGAGTTGCATATCAAATTAGTGTAGAAAATGTACACCCTACATCTACTTCTACAGCAAGCATTGTGCATGATACTTTACCACTTGGTTTCCGTTACCAAGCAGGTTCAGCCACTTTAAATGGCATGGCATTAGCAGACCCTGTGATTTCCGCTAATGGTCGAGATTTAAGTTTTAGTCTTGGTACTATAGCTGCAGCACCTACAGTAGTTAACTTATCTTATGCGGCTGTGGTGGGAGCAAATACACGCCTTGGTATTGCCACCAATAGCGCATATGCAACAGGTACTATGCTAGGAGGCACCGTTAGTTCAAACACCTCAAAAGCAAACGTAACGATTCGAGAAGACCTGATTCGTAGCCGTGGATTTATTGCGGGTGTTGTCTTTATTGATGAGAACATGAATGAGATTCAAGATGAAGGTGAGCTTGGCGTAGAAGGTATTCGTGTATTCATGCAAGATGGTCGTAGCATTGTTACGGATAAAAATGGTCGTTATCATTTTGATGCCATAAAACTCGGTACACATATTGTACAAATGGATAGAGCAACCATTGAGCAGCGTTATCAAGCGGTTGGTTTGAAACAAACACGCTTTTCTAAAAATAATTATTCACAATTTGTTGAAGTAAGCGGTGGTGGCTTAGCTCGTGCTAACTTCCGCCTTGTCAATCGCGCACCTGAAGAAACGCCAGTATTGGTTAAACATGTATTAAGTGAAGGTATAGGTGAGCAAAAAGGGCTTGTATTGGCAGATGTTGAAGTAAGTCAAAGTGGTAAGGTTGAACTTTCAAAGCTTCAAGCATTCTATAACCTTCCACAAGGTTGGAAGTATGTATCTGGTAGTGCCACTGTAAATGGTAAGCCAGTGGAGCCAGAGCAATCACCTGTAGGGTTGATTTGGCAACTTGATACGACAAAAGATAAACAACATATTCGTTTGGCTATGCGTGGTGCAGGTGAGGGTGCTTTAAAACAAGCCAGTGCTTATGCAAGGTTTGTTTCCGCAGGATCTCAACAAGGACGTACAGGTCTAGCAACCATTAAAATTCAAGATACGCTGAAAGAGCTACATGATCAGCGGTCTTTTACCTTGCACTTGAAGTTTGCATCACGCCAAGCAGAAGTACCTGAACAAGAGTTAAGTAAACTAAAAGAATTGATTCATTCGCTTAATGGCTTGGTAGTTCGTGAGCTTATTGTTGAAGGGCATTCCGATAATATTCCGATTGCCAAACGTAATCAAAAAGAGTTTAAAAATAACTTGGTACTGTCACAAGCGCGGGCAAATTATGTTGCTGCTTATTTAAAAGAACATTTGCAGTTGGATGAAGGCATTGTTTTTGCTGTGGGTAAAGGTGAACAAGAGCCGATTGCCTCGAACAAAACGCGTAAAGGCCGTGAACAAAATAGACGTGTGGTACTTAAAGTTCGTGCGGATAAGATTACCCATGATTTTTCTACACAACTGCAAGATACACAAGCCCAAGGTCAAGGTGTCGCATTGGGCTCATGGGATAAAGCAGACGTAATACAGGTTGAAGCACCTAAAGATAAAAAAGTAGAAGGTATTTTATCACCTGTCGATGGTATGAGCTTACCACACCCCATTGCTTCAGTACGCATCGCTTTGCCTTCAAATTTAAGTATTGATTTACGGGTTGATGGTCGCCCTGTATCGGGTGAACGTATTGGTTTTAAATCGGAAAACCCTAAAACGGGGAAAACAACATACACTTATATTGGTATTGATTTTGGTAAACAGGGTGAACACACTTTAAGTGTTAAAGGTATGGATAGTTTTGGTAATGCACGCTTTGATGAAACGATTCATGTGGTGAGAACAGGGGAACTATCATCCATAAAATTGATTGAAACAGGAAAAAATATTGCGGATGGAAAAACCCCAATTCGTTTTAGGTTAGCCCTTACGGATAATACAAGTACAGTGATTCATGGTAGCATAGAGTTGGCGCAGCTGGGTGGTGATTTATTGGTTCGTCAAAACCAAAACACACCACTTCTAACCCAAGAAGCATCACAAAAAGTGTTTGTGGACGCTGATGGTTGGGTGACTTTAGCTCCAGTGACTAGCAGTGGTACGCATCGCATTATATTGGGTTATAATAATGTACAAAAAACGATTGAAGTATATGTAAAACCTGAAATGCGCGATTGGATTTTGGTTGGTTTTGGTGAAGGAACTTTGGGTTATAATAACCTAACAGGAGCTATTCAGCCGATTACTAAACCATCGGAACAAGATAAGTTTTACAAAGATGGCAAGCTTGCTTTTTATGCCAAAGGTCAAATTAAAGGTGACTTTTTATTAACCTTGTCTTACGACACAACCCAGAAAACGTTAACTGAACAAAAAACGCGCTTTGGTGATATTGACCCGAATGTCATGTATACGGTTTATAATGATACCACGCAACAGCAGTTTGACGGTACAAGTAGTAAGAAGTTATATGTTAAAATTGAGAGAGATACGTTTTATGCCTTGTTCGGCGACTATGAAACGGGGCTTTCGACCACTGAATTAACCCGTTATTCACGCGTATTTACTGGCGTAAAAGCAGAAATGCATGAGGATAGTATTGGTTTCACAGCATTTGCCACACAAACTGGGCAGGCTATGCATAGGGATGAAATACAAGGCAATGGTACCAGCGGTTTGTACCGTTTGAGTAATCAAAATATCATCAGTAATACCGAAACAGTTTTAATCGAAACGGTTGATCGCTTTAGGAGTGAAGTGATACTTAAATCAGTAAAACTTACACGCCACCTTGATTATGATATTGATTATATTTTGGGTACGATTTGGTTTAAACAACCTGTATTAAGCCGTGATTCAGAACTTAACCCTATTATGATTCGAGTTGAATATGAGTCAGACAGTGGAGGTACTGAATTGACTACAGCAGGTGGACGCGTGTATGTGAAACCCAATGAAAATATTGAAGTTGGGGGAACTTTTGTTTCCGAAGGTACATTAGCAGGTAGCAATACATTAAGCGGCTTGGATGTGAAAGTTCAAGTCAATGATACGGTTGAAGTCGTATCCGAAATTGCAAGCAGCACAAACAATGCTTTAACCAGTAGTGCTTTTAAGATTGAGGCACGTTTAGCTGATGAAACTACGAGTGGTACGGTTTATGCACGTCAACAAGATGATAGCTTTGGTCTTGGTCAGCAATTGGGCAGTGAAAATGCAACGCGTAAGTTGGGTGCGAATGGTCAATATCGTTTGGATAAACAAGCCAGTGTTAATGGTGAGTTGTTCCGTCAAGAAGTATTAAATACAGGTGCTGTCCGAGACATGGCAAGCCTTCAATACCAAGATAAAATTGATGATTATGATGTGCGTACAGGGTTGCGAGCAACACAAGATGTAGATGGTACAGGTACGGTAACAGGAGGCACCTTAGCCAGCGTAGGTGCCAGTAAGAAAATAAGTACGCGTATGTCATTGCGCGCAGACCATGAACAGTCACTTGGTGGCAATAATAGTGTGGATTTCCCAAGTCGGTCAACGCTTGGTGCGGAATACAGCATTACGGCAACGACAAGTTTAACGGCAACCCAAGAATGGACACGCGGCTCTGTTCAAGATACATCATCAACTCGTCTTGGGGTGAATACACAGCCTTGGAATGGCGCAACCATGTCCAGCAGTTATGAGCAACAGCTTAGTGAGGCAGGTATGCGCAGTTTTGCTAATGCGGGCTTATTACAAACTTGGGAACTTAGTGAAGTGTTGAGTGTGAGCGCAAGTTTGGATCAAACCAAGGTGTTAAGCACTACACAACCAGTACAAATTAACCTGAACGCTCCTGTTGTTACAGGTGGTGAAGATTTTACCGCTCTATCTCTAGGTACAGACTATCATCCAGGTGATTGGGTATGGTCGAATCGATTAGAATATCGCACCAGTGATTTAAGTGAGCATAGGGGAGCTAGCATAGGTATCCAAGGCTCACCATTTGACGAGCTTTCAATGCAATGGACTATGCTTTGGCAACATGAGGTATTAGCGACTGGTGGGTACAACTTGATCTCGGATGCTTCACTTCGTGCAGCATGGCGACCTGAGTTTGATAAGTTGATTCTATTAAATCGCTTTGATGTGCGAAGGAATGAACAATCAGGAACAGGATTAGAAAGTAAAAGTTTACGTTATATCAATAATATGGCCGCAAACTGGCAAACAACAGCTTCTTGGCAGCTTAGGTTAAATCATGGTATTAAGTTATCCGATGAAACAATTCAGGGTGATGCTTGGTCTGGCTTAACAGACTTGTTAGGTATGTATGTGATTTATGATGTGAATGAAAGTTGGGATGTGACCATGCAAGCAGCTGCGTTACGTGTGCGACATTTGAATAACTATCAACCTACAGTTGGTTTTGCCTTAGGTTATAATATGTTTGAAAACTTTTGGTTAAGCATGGGTTATAATTTTGTTGGCTTTTATGATCAAGACTTCACAGCGGCAGAGTATACCCAAGCTGGTACTTATATACGCTTCCGCTTTAAATATGATCAAAACAGCCTTGCAGACATGTTAAAATAAGCATAATTATGTTTATTAATTAACAGGTAGAATTAAA
>JALUWH010000020.1 GCA_027019685.1 Ghiorsea sp.
TATGCAAGAATTACAAGGCATGGATATCACCTTCCCTGATTCAGCTTACCCTGGTGATTATATCATTGATATTGCAAAAGAAATCTTGAACAAACAAGATTACACAAGTTTTGAAAGCATGGATAAAAACACGCGCTTAAAAAGTATTGGTATATTATCTGTGGATGCCAACATGGCTATGATTCGCCAAGACCTTAAAGAAATTGGCATTGAATTTGACCAGTATTTTTCAGAAAAAACACTACATGAATCAGGTAAAGTGAATCAACTCATTGAAAAGCTTGAGGCTGATGGTTTGATTTACACAGGCACACTACCTCCACCCAAGGGTAAAGAAGTTGTAGACTATAAACCCGTAGAGCAACGGCTGTTCCGCACCACTGATTTTGGTGATGATGTTGATAGACCCTTGATAAAACAAGATGGCACTGCTACCTATTTCGCCGCAGATATTGCTTACCATGATGATAAATACCAACGTGGTTTTAAACACATGATTGATATTTGGGGTGCTGACCATGGTGGTTATATCACCCGTGTGCAGTCTGCCATGAAAGCTTTAACAGGTTTGGAGAAACAACCCGAAGTATTGCTTGTGCAAATGGTGAACCTTACTCGTGATGGTGTACCCTTTAAAATGAGCAAACGCGCTGGCACCTTTGTCACCTTAAGCGAAGTGGTTGAAGAAGTGGGCAAAGACGCAGTGCGCTTCAATTTTATGACCCGCCGCATTGAAAGCCAATTTGATTTTGATTTGGAAGCTGCCAAAGCCAAAGATGCGGAAAATCCTGTGTATTATGTGCAATATGCGCATGCTCGTATTCATGCAGTATTACGCAAAGCAGAAAGTGAGGGCATTGTTTTAGCTGAACCTGAAGCTGTAAATACTGCTCTGCTGACCAGCGATGAGGCTGCTAAACTTATCAAAATGCTTATTGCCTACCCAGAATTATTGGATACTGCTGCCAATCGTCGTGAACCCTACCGTATTGCAACCTATATCATGCAACTTGCAGCGGCATTTCATAGCTTTTATCACAAAAACCGTGTTATCATTGAAGACCATGAACTCATGCAAGCTCGTTTATTATTGCTACGTGCTACTGCACAAGTCATTAAAAATGCACTGGCTTTACTGGGTGTGTCTGCACCGGAGAAAATGTAACCATGGCTGATAAAGACTTTGCTTATAGTGAACCCCAAAACAATGACACTGAGCGTTCACCTGTCCCTTCACAGTCTAAAACCACTCTAATTGCTATTTTAGCAGTCATGTTTGCCATTGCATGTTTTGCTGTTGGTTTTTTCATGGGTGAAAAGCATGGCCTAGAAAGCAATAAGGGTCAGAAATACGAAGCTTTGATGAAAAAGTTAGAAAAACAGCAACAAAAAATTGAAACCTTCAAAAAAGAGGCTGCCAAAGCACAAAAACCTGAGGCTGCAACATCGCAACTGGCTGAACTTACTTTTTACACGGAGCTTCCCAACCAGTCCATTACACCAGAACCTTTAAATGCTAGCCCCAAAGAAACTTCTAAGCCCAGCCAACCCAAAACCCATCCTATTATCGATGAACAACAAACCGACCTTACCCTGACCGAAAAACGTTTAAATGCTATTATTGCACAGGAAATGCGTACCTCAACACAACAATTTCGCATTCAAATCGCATCCTTTAAATACATGAAAGATGCAAAGAACTTTGTACAACTTTTACAAAAAGAAAATATAGCTGCTGAAGTCCAACAAGTTAGTCTAGCCAATATTGGTATTCGCTACCGTGTTTTCACCCTGCCCTTTGAGCAACGTGAAGACGCATTGCAAGCCAAAGAACAAATTAAAGATAAGTTTCATGTTACGGGTATCTTAGTCACAGAATGAGTGATTTGCGCTTAGAACAAGCAAAACAATGGTTAACAAAACAGTTTTCTCACTTTGAGATACAAAAACTTGCTGGTGACGCATCTTTTCGCCGTTATTTTCGTGTTTTAACCACAGACAACACCTATGTACTTATGGATGCGCCACCTGAAAAAGAAGACATATCCCCTTTCATCCATATTTGTGACTGGTTAGCCGAGAATCAACTGCGTGTACCCCAAATCATTATTCGTAATCAAAGCCAAGGTTTTTTGCTACTTGAAGACTTTGGTGATATTACATGGTCTATTTACCTCAAACAAAACAATGATATTGCCCCTATATTTGAAGATGCCTTGCAACAACTTCATCGTTTACAAACCATAACAAACACGCTTGAGCTTCCTTATTTTGATATTACACGTATGCAGCGAGAATGTGACTTATATTTAGATTGGTATTTACCACATATCAAAGGATTAACACCCTCCCCTAAACAGCGACAAAGCTTTCATCATGCACTACAACCTCTTCTCGCAGAAATTCATGCTTTACCGCAAGCTGTAGTACATTTGGATTACCATAGTCGCAACCTTATGGTTCCCAAAGATGGGCTTCCTTTGGGTATTATTGACTTTCAGGATGCCGTGATTGGTCCAGTTACCTATGATTTGGCATCCTTATTATACGATTGTTATCAAGATTACCCTGAAACAGAACGCCGCTATTGGAGCCAATACTTTTTTGCAAAGTTAAACAACAAATATAAATCAAGTTTTCAAGACTCTGAGGCTTGGCATCATGCAGTTCGTCTAACTTCTTTACAGCGCCACATCAAAGTTTTAGGTATTTTTGCCCGATTAGCGCATCGCGATGGTAAAACACAGTTTTTAGATGAAATTCCTTTAACGCATCAACACTGCATGCAAGAATTACAGGCATTGTCACTACAAATACCACTGCTAAACACTTAAAAAGCATGATTTAACAATTGCCCAAAAGGCAAGTTTTCACTAGCATGCCTCGCTTGAACGAAAAGGAGTAAGCCAGTTGTTTAAACGCATCCTAATTGCTAACCGTGGCGAATGTGCCATCCGTATTATTCGTGCCTGCAATGAGCTAGGCATTGAGTCTGTTGCTGTGTTTTCCGAGCCAGACAGTCATGCCCTACACGTTAAAAAAGCCGACAAAGCCATTTTAATTGGTCCAGATCCCGTCAAAAGTTACTTAAATATTCACCGTATCGTGGATATTGCCATTAAAGCCAAGTGTGATGCTATTCACCCTGGTTACGGCTTTCTTTCTGAAAACCCTGCTTTTGCCCAAGCTATTATTGATGCTGGCATTACCTATATTGGTCCCTCTCCTGATGCAATTGAGAATATGGGTAGTAAAACCAATGCGCGTACTGCCATGCTGGCTGCTGGTGTGCCTTGCATCCCTGGCACAGAAGCATCCTTGGTCAGCGTAGAAGAAGCTGTAGAAACCGCACAAGCCATGGGTTACCCTGTGATGCTTAAAGCTGCTGCTGGCGGTGGTGGACGTGGTATTCGCCGTTGTGACAGCGATACTGAAGTTGTTGAAAACTATGAATTAACCACCAATGAAGCCATGACAGCCTTTGGCAATGGCGAGTTATTCATGGAAAAATGTATTGTAGAACCACGCCATATTGAATTCCAAATTTTAGCTGATTCTCATGGTAATTGTGTACATTTGTTTGAGCGAGACTGCTCTATTCAACGTCGCAATCAAAAACTGATTGAAATTGCTCCTTCCAATTATATTACGGATGAACTTCGTACTAAAATGGGTGAAGTTGCAGTACAAGCAGCATTGGCTGTAGGTTATGTTAATGCTGGTACGGTTGAATTTTTGGTTGATAAAAACCATGACTTTTTCTTTATGGAAATGAATACCCGCCTGCAAGTAGAACATACCATTACCGAAGCCATTACAGGCGTTGATATTGTGGCACAGCAAATTGCAATTGCAGCAGGCGAAAAACTTCCCTTCAAACAAGAAGACTTAAGCTTTAAAGGCAGTGCAATTGAGTTTCGTATCAATGCAGAAGACCCACAAAATGGATTCTTCCCCAACCCTGGCCGCATTACACGTTACCATTCACCAGGTGGTCCAGGTGTTCGCGTTGATGGCTGTGTCTATCCAGGTTACACCATACCACCGCATTATGATTCTATGTGTGCCAAGCTCACCATCTGGGCACCTGATTGGCAACATGCCGTTAAACGTTCACAACGTGCGCTTAAAGAATATGATATTCGTGGTGTCAAAACGACTTTAGCATTTTATCGTAATATTGCACTTTCTGATGTATTCCTCCAAGGTCAGTTTGATACTGGATTTATGGATCAACATCCTGAATTACTCGATTATAAACCATTTGAAGCGCGTGAAGATATTGCTGCAGCAGTAGCCGTTGCTATTGCCGCACACGCAGGATTGTAGGAAAAGGATTGAATAGATGACACAAGCAAAGAAAAAATTAGCGATT
>JALUWH010000021.1 GCA_027019685.1 Ghiorsea sp.
TAGATTTAATGCCTCTTTTGAGAAGCGGGTGTTGGCTGCTTTGATTGTAAACCCTGAATCTTTGAAACCTGCAATTAAAGTGAGTGATGAACAAGCAAGAAGTTGGTATGAATCGCATACTTCAGCATATCAGTCACCATTAAAAGTTGAATTGCAAGTTGTAGATATTAACGCTAAAGACTTGATGGATGAAGTAAGTATTAGTGATGAAGATGTAGCACAAGCTTATGCTGAACGACAATCTGAATTTGGGACGCCAGAAAAACGTAAAGCTTCACATATTTTGGTGCGTGTAGCCAAAGATGCTTCCCAAGGTGTGCTTGAAGTGGCGCAAGCAAAAATTGAAGCTGCCAAGAAGCGTATTGCTGCAGGTGAAAGTTTTGCAGCAGTAGCAAAAGATGTTTCTGATGATGTGACAGCTTCTGCAGGCGGCGATTTGGGTTATTTCGCACGTGGAGCCATGGTTCCTGAATTTGATAAAGTGGTATTTGAGCAGTTAAAGGTTGGTGAAGTCAGCGATGTAGTGCGCACCAAATTTGGACTGCATTTGATTCAGTTGAATGATGTGAAAGCTGCTGATGTGAAGCCCCTTGCAGAAGTGCGCGAGAAATTAAAAGCTGAATTACGTAGAGAAGCAGCTGCGAATGAAGCTTACCGACTATCACAAGACTTAGACAATGCTTTGGGTATGGAAGACTCGTTAGAAGCTGCTGCGGCAAGTGTAAATCTACCTGTGCAAAAGCTTGGTCAATTGAGTACGGAAAACGTGTTGGCTAACCCACTGTTGGGTGCTTATGATGAATTGAAGAAAAAGGCTTTCACTGCCATGCCTGGAGATGCGATTGAAATTACAGAAGTAGACAATGGTCATTTTGTTGCTTTGGAAGTACTTAAGCGTATCAACCCACAAACCATGGACTATGCAGAAGTTGTTAAACGTGTTTATGCAGATGTGACGAACGATTTAGCTGCAAAACAAGCACAAGACATTGCGGAAAACATTTTACGTGCAGCACAAGAAGGCAAAAGTATTCAAGCGCTGGCTCAACAGTTTGGGCAACCTGTGTTTACATCTAAACCAGTGCGTAGTAACGGTGAAGGTGATGACGCAGTATGGCTAAGTTCTGTTTTACGTGCCTCGTTTGCTATACCTGAAGGTGAGTGGGTGAACCATGTTATTCCAACATCAGCTGGTATTGCTGTGGTCAGTGTACAAAAAGTTGAACATGCCGATGAAAAAGTGTTTGTTACTGAATCGGGTAAGGTGCATGATGAAACGCTTAAATCCAAAGGTGCAGTGCGTTTTGCGCGTTGGATGGCAAGCGTGCGTGAGCGTCATGATGTCACCATTAATAATCGCGTGTTGGATCGTTTCTAAATAACGAAGTGTCACGTTCTATCTTTATTACAGCAAGCGATACTGGTGCTGGTAAAACATGGGTGACGACAAACCTATTGAAACATTTACTGGCTCAAGGTGAGTCTGCGCAAGCTTTAAAACCCATTGCTAGTGGTGTGCTGGCAACAGGTGTAAATGAAGATGTTCAGCAATTGATGGATGCTGGAAATGCAGATGAACCATCAGTGAATTTTCACACCTTTCAAACACCTGTTGCGCCAGCACTGGCTGGGCAAAAAGAAGAATGCCCTTTATCCCCAGATAAACTTTTGACATGGATAACGCAGCGAGAAATAGAAAAACAAACAACGTTGATTGAAGGTGTAGGTGGTTTGATGGCACCACTTGTATTGCATGAGCAGCAATGGTTGGTCAGTGATTGGTTGCAAGCTATGCCTAATGCTGAAGTAATGTTGGTTATACCCTTGCGTTTGGGTTGTATGAGCCAAGCTTTGGTGCATTGTGCATACCTTGCTTCGATTCAACGTCCACCCAAATGGATTGTTTTGAATGATTTGGAAGATAAACAAATAGGTGAAGAAACCATACGTATAATATCACCGTATCTATTCAATATTTTTGATAAAATGCCAGCTTTGGTTGTGGTGGGGCAAACTTCGGATTTAGCGTTTATACTGTAAACATCCAAAAATATTTACTTTCGAGCATTCTTGAAAGAAGATAGAGGTTGTTATGACGACACCAGAGAATAAAAGAGAAGTGCAATCTGCTTTAGCATCTGACTTGCGTTTGCACCCGCAGCGCTTGGAGTTGGGGCAGGCAGAAATGCTTACCGATGTCTTACTGAATCGCTTTGAAGATTTAGAACAGCGTCTAAACACTTACTTTTCAGGCTCTGCAGCAGGCCCTGAGTTGCGCAAAAGCATGCAGGCATATTTATCACGTTTAAACTCAAACCCACTTATCCCATTACACTTTCGGCTAAAGGTTTTACATAGATTTGAAGAAAGGCTAGATCTATTTGATGCAGAAATGACAGCTGCGGTTTTGAATGCGCATAAAATTGGCGTGGATATGGTGCAAAAAGAAGCGCTTCAAGACCCAGAATATTATAGAATTTTGGTGGATATGGTCGCACATGCTATTAATTTAGCAGGTAGTTTAATGAAGGATACACTGGGGAGTTACCATGCTCCTGCCGTGATTACGGTTCGCCAAGTGTTTGATTTGATGCGCCTAGGTATGGTTGTTGTTCCAGAGTTGGGTGAAGGAACTGAGGAAGAAACTAAACGTTTATACCTCTCGATTGTCCGCTACGAGCTTTTGCGGGGGCTTGATTTTTTTAGTAAAACAGTTGAAGAACAAAATATGATGATGGATGAGTTGCAGCATCATGTAAATCAGTTAACACCACACTACTTACCCAAAGATGGTCTCAAAAGTTCAGAGATGAAGGGTTATAGCCTTCTTGTGACGAATATGAGTCGCCCTAATGATACGGCGCAAGTGGTCACCTTTGCACCGCAACCAACAACTTCAGATTATATTATTATTCCCATGGATGATTTCATTGATAAATTGGTTATGGCGATTGATAGAGCAGAAAAAGTCATTAACAACCCTGTGTTACAGAGCAATGACTTGCAAATTGAAGCCTCTTTACAAACGACGGTGTTGGGTGGCAATGCCATACTTGATGCTTTGCGCACCAAATCACGTGATAGCGAGCGCCAAGAATATGGTAATGCAAAATTGATGGTGGACTGGTCTTTGCAGCACAGCATTTCAGTGTTACAAAGTACGCTTGCACCCAAAGACAATATTTTAAGCAAACAGACAGAAACTGAAGATAAAAGTGATGTCGCTCCTGCCCATGCTTGGACAGTGATTAACATTAGTCGTCAAGGTATGGCGGTTGAACGATTGAGCGCTGTTCCACCTGAAAGGGAAGTGAATGCCTTGGTGGGCTTACATTGGAAACCTCACCGTGGTGAGCCATGTTTTGCCTTTATTCGTTGGATTCGTTACCCCAAAGAAGGTGAACAGCAAATGGGATTGCAGTTTTATTTGCGTGATTTTGTGCCTGTAAATGCCACCATGTTATCTATTGGGGATACAAAGGAACATCGCAAGTGGTCGCTGTTGGCAAGCTTTGAGGCAGATGGTGAGCATGTGATTGTATTTCCCGACCCTACAGTGTTTAAAGGTATGGTTTTTAGTGTGGAAGAAGCCAGTCATGGTGGATATTACAAAGTGATACAAGTGCAAGAAGTGGGCTCAAATTATGCTATTTGTGTTGCTCGGGTTGCATCAGAGTTGGATACCAAGCATATTGATGGTTAGGGTAGGCGCTTCTTACGACTATCGAAAAAGGATTTACAATGTCTGAATTAAAAAATGATTTGTTTTTACGCGCATGTTTGCGCCAAGATGTAGAGCGTACACCAGTATGGATGATGCGCCAAGCAGGGCGTTATTTGCCTGAATATAGGGCAACGCGAGCTCGTGCAGGCGGTTTTTTGAAGCTTTGCCGTTCTCCTGAATTATGCAGTGAAGTGACACTACAACCGATTGATATTTTGGATGCTGATGCAGCTATTTTGTTTTCGGATATCTTAGTGGTTCCTGAAGCTATGGGCATGGAGCTTACATTTGGTACTGGCGAAGGTCCTAAGTTTCCTGATCCTATCACTTGCAAAGCAGATGTTGAAAAACTTCCAGTATTGGATGACCCAACACGCGAATTAGGCTATGTGATGGATGCGGTGAGTACAATTCGCCGTGATTTAAATGGTCGTGTGCCATTGATTGGTTTTGCAGGTAGCCCATGGACACTGGCGACTTATATGGTTGAAGGTGGCGGCTCGAAAAACTTTTCTAAAGTGAAAGCTATGATGTTTAATGAGCCTGAAACCATGCACTTGTTGCTAGAAAAGTTAGCTGATTCTGTCGCTGCTTATTTGAATGGTCAAATTGCTTCAGGTGCGCAAGCAGTGCAAAT
>JALUWH010000022.1 GCA_027019685.1 Ghiorsea sp.
ACCATAGACATCATTTGCCCAAAATAGCCAAAAAATACTGTATACGATGGCGATAATCAGTAGTCCGCGTTGAACTTGATTGGCGTATGTTTGCATACAAAGTTTTTTCGACATTTTGAATGTCCAAGCAAAAATAAGACCGTGGGCAAAAGCCAACCAAAGCGGAATATTATCGAAGCGGTAGTGGTACATGCCCAATACTTTGGAAAAAATATATTCACCTGTAAGCCCAACTATAATACCAATGAGTAAGACATTACGAACGCGTTTAGTACCGTTTCGATAAGCACGAATATAAGCGAGAAATACTAAAATAGTGGCCACCCATTGCCCATTACCCACCAGTGCATCGCCATATTTACTGTCGAGCAGTAAAAAAACAGGCACACCAATGATTAAAAAGAGTATCGAACGAATCGTCTCTTTATGGGCGAGTCGTTTTTTTATCATTTAAACTCTTGCATAGAATAGCGGTTGTTTGCGGTAATATCATTATAGGTAAATGTGGTTTGTTGACCTGAATAGATGTTATCTTTAAGCCAAGTTTCTTCATCTGTTGTTTCTTCTTGTTGAACAGCTTTACTCCATACACCTTTTTTACCTTTGCCGTATTGGTCTGTGTAAGCATAGTCTGCCAACCAACGGTAACCACGTTCTTTTAAGTCGTCTTTTTTATCAAAAGGCGCACCCACTGCAAAATAACGACGGCTTTGTATTCTAGCATGGTTGAGTAATTCGGACATGGCAAGTTTGCCAGATTCAGGTAGTTTCTTACTAAGCAGGTGTAATGTAGCTTCAGCATCATTGACTGCTCTATGCCCTTCAAAAAAATAACCCAGTTTATAAGCAATGTAGTCAAGTTTAAGGCTGGAAATATTTTCAGCTTGCCAATCAATATCGTTGATAGTACACGCCCAATTACTGTCTTTAGACTGTGGTAACCTACGCTCTAACATTGGTCTATCAAAAGCCGCATTGTGAGCAATGATTAAGCTGGATTTGTTTAGCCATTGCATAATTTGACTTTCATCTAAGCTTTGCCCTTGAAGCATGTCATCAGAGATACCTGTCACCTGCTTCACAATATCACTTAAAGGTTCTTTTGGGTCTTCAAAACCACCATACCTGTGTAAGATGTTATAAATGATACCCGTGCCAGCATCATAGTGAAAAGCAATAAAACCCAGCTCAATAATTTTATCCTTGTTGGTATCCAAACCTGTGGTTTCTGTATCAAGCACGATGCCAATACGCGCTGTTTGTGGGCTACCTTGATGATAAGTTTGTGGCGCGTCCAAACGTTCCAATACTTTGTATTTTCCACCTTGTTCTAGTTGCTGTATTGCAGTGAGCGTATCATTCATGGTTGCTTGTCACCTTTTTTGTTAATTTTTGCTTTATAGTTTGACTGAATACATCGACTTTGAAAGGTTTAAGAATAATTTCTTCGATGGAAAGCTGGTACTTACTTAGTTTTTGGCTAAGGTCAAAACCTGTTACAAAAATAATATTAATATCAGGGTTTATATTGCGTAGTTGTTTGGCTGCTTCAATACCATCCATTTTGGGCATGGCAATATCAAGAATAACAAGGCTAATTTTATCTTGATATTTCTTATATACATCCAGTGCTTGTAAACCATCAGAAGCTTGAACCACTTGGTAACCTATGCTTTCTAGAATGTCTGAGCCTGTCATTAATATTGATGGGTCATCATCAACGAGAAGAATAAGCTCATTGTCACCTAAACGAATATTTGTTTGATTTTGAGGTGACTTAGAGTGGACTTCATTTTCGATTAAAGGTAGGTATAACTCAAAAGTTGCACCTTCACCTTGGTCACTAGTGACTGTAATCAGGCCACCGTGAGATTGGATAGTACCAAATGCCATGGACAAACCCAAGCCACTACCTTTATCAATATCTTTGGTGGTGTAAAAGGGTTCAAAAATATAATCTTGTTTATCTTTGCTAATACCATATCCATTGTCTGATATGGTAATTCGAGCAAATGAATCCCCCTGAACCTCAGGGTGGGTGGCTTTAAAATCAGCGTCTGCAGTATAGCTGTCTAAACATAAAGAAATATGAGGGTTTGTTGATTCTGCAACGGCATCTTTTGCATTGTTCAGTAGGTTGATAATAACTTGTTGGAGCTGGTTGGCATCAGCATGTACGATTAGGTTATGTGTTGCATATAACTCTTGCGTAAATGTTACCCGTGATGGAAGGGTAACTTTATGTAGCTTTGAAACATCTTGTAAGAAACCTGTGAGTGACATGGGTTTGAGGTTAACCACACCTTTTCGAGCAAAGGCAAGCAGTTGCTTAATCATGTCGGCTGCCTGAAAAGATAAGTCTTCGACTAAATCCAGTTTTTCTAATGTATTCGGCAAATGTGCAACTTCTTCTTTGGCTAAAAATATAGTGCCAGTAATACCAGTGAGTGTATTATTGAAGTCATGGGCAATGCCACCAACCAATGTGCCAAGTGCTTCCATTTTTTGTGCTTGGCGAAGTTGATTTTCTAAATGTTCCTGTTTTGTCATATCCCTTATGGTTGATACATAATGTGTGACTTTATATTGATTGTTTTTGATAGGGGTTACTGAAACAAGGGCGGGGTAAAGATCACCATTTTTTTTGATAGCATTGATTGTTCCACACCAAGTATTACCCTGTTGTAAGGTGTTCCACATATCAGGGTGTTGCTCGGCTTGTAAAACGCTATTCACTTTTCCAATAACTTCATTTTCTTGGAAGCCTGTGATTGACGTGAATGCGGGGTTAATATATTCCGTGATGCCATCTTCATTGGCAATTAAAATAGCTTCGTCTGATTGCTCAACAGCTTGTGATAACTTGAGTAAGTTGTTTTTTTCAGATGCAAGTAGAGCATTGGTGTGAGCAAGTTCATTGGCTTGTATGGATACTTTTTGCAGATTTAAAAAGTTGTGTCGCTTATGAAATTCGATTAAATAACCAGCTAAAGCACCAAAAATAAAGGACACATAAATAAAGAAATGCTGGGCAACCATTTCCGTTTGGCTTAAGGGAGATAATATAAAAGCATTGAACTCATAAGATAATATAAAAAATATACTAACCAATGTTGCATGGCGAAAAGATAAACCCGTAATTAACCAGACCCATATAATCATTAAATATGCTTCGCTAAAAAGCAATGAAGATGTTGTAATATTTTCTAATAAAAAATGATTTAGCCAAGCCATACATACTGCACCGATAATCATGGTGGTATGAAAGAACTGTGATTTGAAATGTAATGATAATGCAACCAGTAGGAAGAAGAAAACAGCCTGGCTAGCATGGATATTCAATGCAAGTTTTTGCGATGCTTCAGGTAAAATATAAAGGTCAAGCAAAGCAATAATAAAGTATAAAATACTTACAAAGAGTAATGCCAAGCGTATCTGTAACTTGCGGACAGATTCGGTTGTGCGTTGATATAATGTTTCAATCCTTTGATCTTTAAAGAAAAGAGAGAATTTATGAATGGCATCGAAATTGAATGCTGAAAGCTTGGGGTTAGGCATTTACTTTCCTTTGTGCAGAATGGGTTTGAGGTTTAGAAGTATTCACAATTTCTATTTATTTTCTGTAAGTCTAGCATCAAGTAATGGTGTGAGGCTACCATCATTTCTAGGTGTGAAGCCGTGTAAACGTTCACCTGAAACTGCAACCACAGCATCATACCATAATGGGATATAAACTTGGTCAGCAGCCATTTGTTGCTGTACTTTGGCATAGAGTGCTTTGCGCTCGGTTAAGCTTTGGCTACGAGAGGCTTGGTCTAACCACTGATCTACTTGTGGGTTACTGTATCGCCCGCGATTGGCACCTTTAGGTGGTTGCATATCAGTGTGCAATATCCAGCGGTAAATATCAGGGTCAGTGATACCTACCCAAGAGAGTGAAAATACCTGAAAATCACCGCGTTTGATACGGGCATAAAACCCTCCCCACTCAAGTGATTCAATAGATACATCTACGCCAACTTTCTTCCAGCTATCTGCAATCGCAGTCACCAACCTTAAGCGGGTAGGGTTGGTGCTGGTTCTATAATTGATGTGAAAGCGAATACCATCTGCTCCACGTTTAAATCCTGCTTCATCTAAAAGTTGCTCGGCTTGGTTAGGGTCAAATGGGGTGAGCGGGATTTGAGTGGCTGCCCAATGGCTTGGCGTGAGTACTGTTTCACCTAAGGTAGGTAGGTCAGCAAACAAGGCTTGTTTGAGCAGCTTTCTATCCAGTGCTAATGCTAATGCTTTACGAACCTTTTGATGTTTAAGAATTTCATCGTGCATATTTAATCCCAAATAAGAAAAGGTAGTAGAG
>JALUWH010000023.1 GCA_027019685.1 Ghiorsea sp.
AGTGAAGCTGTTAATATTGCCATTGAAAAGGGTATCTTATAATTTTTCTATCTTCACTTGAGCTAAAAAAGATTTTAAGGCTTGAGGGTTCACAGGTTTATGTAAAAGGGGTATGTGTTGGGCTTGGGCTTCAACCATTCTTTCCGCATCAGTATCACCAGTTACAATCAATGCAGGTATCATAGCTTTGCAAAACTCACGCACCCCCGCAATCGCAGCTATACCGGTTTGGTGATTTCTTAAACGGTAATCTACAATCATCGCATCTGGGAAATCTTGCGAACTTTTTAAATATACCAAGCATGCTTCCAATGAAGAAAAAATATGTACCGCACAGCCCCATACATCCAGCAAAGTTTGCACACTTTCAAGGGCAATTTTATCATCATCAATCACAAGAATATTGAGCCCACTAATATCTAAGGTACTGTGGTTATAACTTGCCTTCACCGCCATGCCACCGTGTTGGGCTGGCTCAAGCTCTATTGCGAAACAACTACCCCGCTCTAACTTGGACAAAACTTTTATCTTCACATTCATGATATGCACCAAGCGCTGCACAATCGCTAGCCCTAAACCCAAGCCTTTTTCTCTATCTCGCTCAGGATTACCTAATTGCGTAAATTCCTTAAAAATATAATCCATTTTATCATCTTCTATACCGCAGCCAGTATCCCAAACGTTCAACCACAATTGCCCATTTTGCCTGCGTACTGCAACCAATACGCCGCCTTTTTGTGTATAACGAATCGCATTGGTGACGAGGTTAGATACAATGCGTGTTAACATGGAAACATCAGTAAACACAACAGCCTGTGTTGCTCGCAGACGCAGTTCTATTCCTTTTGCTTCAGCTTCACCCATATGTTCCATAACCACTTGGTGCAATAACGGTTGAAGTAAAATATTTTGTTTCTCAGCCCGCACATTGGCACTATCCAATTTTGAAATATCCAAGAGCTGGTCAAGCAAAGAGCTCATGGCTTTAAATGCTTGCTTGGTTTTGCTTAATATTTCTTTTTTCTTAGGCTCTGTTTCCATATAATCCAAAGCTTCAACAAATAAACCTAACGCCTGATGTGGCTGTCTTAAGTCATGACTTGCCGCAGCCAAAAATTGTGTTTTATCTTTTGTAGCTTTATCCGCTTCATCTTTTTGCAGTTGTAAGTTTTTAAGCAAAAAATCCTTTTCAAAACGGAGCTGTAAAGATGTTGCATACTCCTTAGACATCATCCAGCCTAGCAATAATGCAACGGGAAGACCTACAAAAATAAATAATATCCCAAGTACGGCCTGCTCAGTATCCCCCGTCAAAAGGACCACAGAAAATGGCATGGTAAGCGGAATGCTCCATGCCGCATGAATAGGGAAATATGATGCCGCAAAAATAACCGAACCAAAAATAGAACCAATGATTAAGACAGCGATTAAGAAGGTTTGCAATAAATCTTGCGGCACATAAAAAAGCCATGCACTGCCACCAATCAACACCGACAAACTAAAGGAAAACAAAGAAAGTTTCTTTGCCCATAACTCTGCATGGATAATATGCTCTGTCTTAAAAAACTTTCGTATATAAAGCCATTGCCCTACCGCCAGCATAATCACAAGTGCAGCCCATAGCAGCAATAAATATTGTGATTCATCATTTCTATATGCAAACAACAAAACCAACACCAGAATAAAAGTTCCGGGTAATCCAAGCTTATTTTTGCGAAACAATGTTTCAATGCGCTTGTAAAAAACTTTTTCTTCTAATGCCTCATCAATAAACAAGTTAGCTAGCCATTAAAAACCTAATGCAAACTCTACAGAACTATTGGTACCTGTAGTGGTAAAAATAGCACTAGATATGCCATAACGTAGTGTCGCTTCAAAGGCAAAACCTTTATAACTCGGGTCAACAAGTAATACGGCATTTGCATCTTGTTCAAAGTATGAAATACCGCCCTCTAAACTTAACCCATTACCTCCTGCAAGATAACTAATATTCAGTTTCTTACCTGTATCACCAAAACCATAACGAATCGAAGGTCCAATTAAACCACCACCCGAAGTATCTAGAAAACCAACCCCTAAATACCAGTATTTACCCATATAGTTGGGTTGGTCTGTGCTTCCATCTGTTGAAGGGATTACATAGGCAATCCTTGGTACCATCTCCGCATGACTTTGAGGAACCATCAATACTGAGCAACACGCCAACAACAGCACATATAAAATATTTCGTTTCTTTTGTATATTAATAATAATCAACCTCAACCTTGAGAAACTTTTAAACCTAATTCTTTCAACACTATGAAGTTACATCTCAAATATTCAAGCCATAAGAAGCAATGACTACACTTAAAATTAGTAGTCTGAATTATATAGACATACTATATATATCACGTAATTCTATAAAAATTACTTATCATCCATCATCTTTTTTAAATCTGCAAAAGGATTAGATGTTGCAGCCTGATGTTCATCTGGTGTCGTAATTTCCCGCATTTCACTAAAGCGCTGGTGTTCATTGTCATGGCAATAAATGCAAAGTAACTCCCAGTTGCTACCATCCGCAGGATTATTATCATGATTATGGTCTTTATGATGAACAGTAAGCTCTCTCAGATTTTTCCCAGTAAAGTCTCGTGCACAACGTCCACAAACCCATGGGTAAATCTTTAATGCACGTTCCCGATAGTTTTGCCCTGAACTCGTAGAAACCATCAATTCCTCCTCACAGGCTTATAAACCATTTACCATATTAACATAATACTGCATCGCAGCTTTGCATTGTTTGAGTCCCTTTGGGTGCAACTTCCCTGCTGTGGTTAACTCTTTCATAAAGTCATTCATATCTTCATTCGCACCAAGGTTTTTGGCGCTTAGATTGATTCCCAAATGTTTGGACACACTGTTTAGCGTTTTGATGATGTCATCTACGCTCTCATTGCCCTTAAGTTTTGTTTCTTTTAAATAACCTTCAAACTCTGCTTGGTACTTAATCAATTGAACTCCATAAAACTTCTACTTACAATCTACCCATTTTGGGCAAGTCACCCACAAGCGGACCCACATAATCAAGCCAAGCTTGGGTAACATCATTACCTTTTTCATTGATGTATTCAGCTTTCATGGATGTCGCTTCACGCGCCACAGTTGAAAGTGGTGTGACAAAATAAGAGCTTGTATAAGGTTTACTACTTTCGCGTTTGATAGCTACAGAGCCATTTTCACCCATGCTAGCAGCATGATCCACGGCATATGTACCTACATCACGAGCCTCTTTGGCATCCACATCCGATACAATCGTTGGAAAGCTACGTTGCAAATAACCAAATGTATCCGCGCGAACACGTGCCCCTGCTGGCAATGCTTCTTTCACCAAAGCTGATAATGTGTCACCCAAAGCACCTGTGCCTGAAAGCTGGAGGTTACCATGTGAATCTTTTTCGCCACTGGTAGCAATGGGATGACCATCTGCATCCACAATACCTTCCGATACTGCGACCACACAACGACCATGTTTCTCCACCTGAGCCGCCACATCTGCTTTAAACTGTGCGACATTAAATGTTGTCTCAGGCAAATAAATCAAATGCGGACCATCGCCATCAGCCTGCCTAGCCAATGCCGATGCTGCGGTCAAAAAGCCTGCATCACGCCCCATCACCACATTGATTTTTACACCCGATAACGCTTTGTTATCCCTATCATCACCCATAAATGCCAGCGCCACAAAGCGCGCTGCCGATGCAAAACCTGGACAGTGGTCGGTCACTCTTAAATCATTATCAATGGTTTTAGGGATATGCATGGTACAAAAGTCGTAGTTCTCACTCTTTGCCATTTCAGCAATAATATGCGCTGTTTCCGCTGAATCATTGCCACCAATATAAAAGAAAAAACGAACATCATGTTTTTTAAACACTTCAAATACTTTTTCACATTCTGCTTTACCTGGTTTGAGGCGAACTGAACCAAGTGCTGCTGCGGGCGTGGTCGCCACTTCTTCAAGTTGTTCAACCGATTGTGTGGTTAAATCAATAAAATCTTCCGCCATAATACCTGCAAGGCCATGTTTAGCACCCAAAATACCCGTAATAGCTTCTTGCTCGCGTGCCGCAAGCACTGCCCCAACCAAGGATTGATTAATCACCGCCGTAGGTCCACCCGATTGCCCTATCACCATATTACCTTTGAGCATACAACACCTCCAACCTGCAGAATATGCAGTAGTTTATACCACAGCTATGCATACGACAAACAACCCTTTATTCAATCCCATATTCTAAACATGAGAATATTTACTTGCCCTGCTTTCTAAACATGACTA
>JALUWH010000024.1 GCA_027019685.1 Ghiorsea sp.
TAAAATTTCCTCTGGTTTATCCTGTTCCAAAGCTTTATTGCTAATTTTTGCCATGGTTTCTACAGCTTTAAACCAATGTTCATCATCACAACCTGGCATGGCTTCAATCATCATCGCCAAGTCACCTACCAGCAGCATATCTGCTTGTACTTGTACCGACTGCCTCAAATATTCCAGCATATGATCGGCAAGCCACGCAGAATCATGCTGTACTGTAGAAACATACGGTTGCCCCACGCCCAAATCACGTACCGTGGAAAGTAAGATGTTTTTACCCATCAGTGCCGCAATACCTTCACCTTCGAGTGTAGTACGAGCACCTTCACGCCATTGCACATAACCACGCACTGCACCACTCTTGGATTCAGCTTGCATACGTTTAATAGGAGTATTCTCATCACTGGCATCCAACTGCAAAACTTGTCTAACCCCACCTTTACTTATGCTTAGCAACATGATTGAAGCTAAAAGTGTTTGCCCAAACAACAAGGCAGGCTCGCCTTGTAAACCATGAATAGCATTCGCCTCAGCGATCATATGTTTGCCACGAATAATCGCACCCCTAGCTCGTGCTTCGGGCAATAAAAAACGAATCAGTGTATCTTTTTGTGTCATATATCCTCACCTTGCATCCATAACAAAACTTCGTCCAATGAAGCAAAACAATGATTAGCTCCAGCTTGTATCAGTTCGTCTTCTGAAAAAGAGTGTGTCAAACCAATGCCTACACACCCTGCACGGCTTGCAGCTTTCATATCTGCTTCACCATCACCAACCATGATAACATCTTGAATGTTTAAATTCATTTGCTTACAAGCCAAAAGCAATGGCTCGGGATTTGGCTTGGATGCCCGACCTTCTAACTTACCAATAATACAAGAAAAGTAAGGCAACCAACCTAACTTTTCCAACTGTGCTTCAGCACGATGTTGCCCTTTGCTGGTCACCACTGCCATGGGGATATGTTTATCTTGTAACCACTGCATCAAAGCTTCTACGCCCTGCATGATTTGAATATCATTTAAGTAAGTTTGATCATGGACTTGAATAAAATACTGCGATGCCTGTTCTTTTTTATCACCAAATAACGCTGTCATACTACAGTCACCACGCCCTGTATGTCGGCGAATAGCATCATCACTCATCGCAGGAAGCTCAAAATATTGTAATGTTTCACGCATAGCGTGAATAATCGGTGCAAAAGCATCAATAAGTGTGCCATCTAAATCCAACAACACACCTTTAAATATCGGTTTATTCATCATCTAAGAAGCACGCAAAGCATCAATTTTTGCTAACATCAATTGCCTGATTTTTAGCCCCACTTTACCAGGTTGACCATCACCAATGGCTTGATGATTTATCTGAACCACGGGCAATACAGCATTGGTTGTACTGCTCATCAAACATTCACTTAAACCTGCTTCATCCAACTTCCATGCCCGCTCTTGCACGGCAATACCTGCATCTTTTGCCACTTCCATTGCCATACTTCGTGTAATACCACCCAACACCTGATTATCCAGAGGGTGAGTCACCAATACGCCATCAATCACTGCAAAAATATTGGTTGCACAGCCTTCCAAAACATGCCCTTGCTCATCCAGCCAAAAGGCTTCATCTACACCCGCTCGTACAGCTTCTTGTTTACCCATCACACTGGCAAGCAATGCAATCGACTTAATTTCACAATGTTTCCAGCGAATATCTTGTAATGTAATGCCTTGGACACCTGTTTTTACTTTAGTATCACTGGGTTTGGGCAATTCACGAGCAGTAATGACCAAGGTTGGTGTTATCGCTTGATTGACCACATGATTGCGTGGTGCTACACCGCGTGTTACTTGAATATATACCATGGCATCATCAAAAGGATTCTTTTCATAAGCTTGCTGCACCAAAGCTTCCAATTCAGACATGGGCTTGGGCAGTTCAATAGCAATTGCCTCACATGAGCATTGTAAACGTTTCAAATGCGGTTTTAAGTCAAGATAAGTGCCACCATAACATGCCACCACTTCATACACCCCATCGGCAAACTGAAACCCACGGTCTTCAACATGTATCATTGCTTTTTCTAGCGGTACAAAACGATTGTTCACATAGGCAACCAGTGGCTTGCTCATTTTATTTTCACCTCAACCTTAAAGATATGCAAAAGCATAGAAAGAAAGGTGTGATTTTGCGAGAACTAACTCTTGATACATTCGTAATCTTGGTCACATGCAAGCCATTCAAATTAAACCAGCCTATACCCAGAGTTAAAGCATACGATGTCACTTGCGATAGATAATACAAGTGACAACAGGAGGCTACAAATGAATCCATTCCGTGCTAAGCGTATTGCCGACCATTTCTCCAGCATTGGTACTTTTGCTGTAAATAATCAGACTCATGGTGTCACTGTTATCTTTAGAGGTAACAAAGTTTACTTTGATAATGAACATAGCCTCTGGGCATTTTTATTTCACATTGCCCATGCAGAACATCAAGAAAGCATTATTGCCGAGGCAGAAGCTAGGCTTGCCGCTTAACTAACTCACGCATCTACTGTGCGCGCCACCAAAGTCTTAAGGTATCCCATTTACGACCAAACCATGATGCACGCTCTACACTTTGTTCCGCCAGCATTGGAATGGACTGTAAAGTAACATCTTCATCAGCAATACGCAGTGTGGCTTGAATATCACCCAACTGTTCGCCTTGCTGAATGGGTGCTAGTTGTGGTGATGTATAATGCAAAGCGAAACCCAAATGTTTTTCACTGCCTTGCGGCACTGTAATCCATACTGGTTTAGCAGGTTTAAGCCAAACAAACTCTTGTGTTCCCTCAAAAACTTCAATCTTACGACGAATATCTTTTTCTTTAGGGCGTAAGGTTACAAATTGCCCCATGCCATAACGCAGTAATACTTGCGATTGCTTTTGGCGGGCTGTTTTTGAGTCCGTACCAAACACAGACGATACCAAACGCATATCCCCTTTTTCTGCCGCAGCTGTTAAACAATAACCCGCTTCTTCTGTGTGCCCAGTTTTAAGACCTCTGGCTTCAGGCATGGTCCACAATAAACGATTGCGGTTCCACTGTGTACGACCATCAAATGTATAACTTTTTTCTGCAAAAACTTCAAAAAACTTAGGGAAATCACGCCACAATGCGACCGCTAATTTTGCCATATCCATAGCAGTACTAAAATGGTTTTCATCAGGGAAACCTGTTGGGTTACTAAAGTGCGTATTGGTCATACCCAAGGCTTTGGCTTTACCATTCATTAATGCCACAAAAGCACTTTCAGACCCCGAAATATGTTCTGCAATGACAATGGCTGCATCATTGCCCGAAAATGTAGCTATACCATGAATAATCTCACGTATGGTTGGATGCATACGCGGCTCTAAAAACATAGAACTACCACCAATCTTCCATGCCTTGGTGCTGACATTCACCCGCTCATCCAAATCTACATTGCCCGATTTTATCGCCTCAAATGCCAAATATAATGTCATCATTTTGGTCATACTTGCTGGTGCTAAACGTAAGTTTTCTTCATGTTTTGCCAGCACTTGCCCAGAACGCGCATCTAGCAACACCCAAGACTTGGCTTGAAGCTCTGGTTCCGATGGCCATGTGATATTCGCCGCCCAAGCTTGCTGAGTGAACATGAATGCCCCAATGAAACACAATAACCTTACCATTCCCAATCTCCTTTTGGTTCCACACTCCATTCCAATTGTGGATGTTTTGAGCGCATAGCATAACCTTTAATTTTTAAAACTTTAGCATGAAGCATCATACGCGTACGTTTTTTACCACCATATCGCGTATCACCAAGAATGGGATAACCCAAGTGCGCCAAATGTACACGAAGTTGATGGGTGCGTCCCGTATGAGGAATCAAGCGTAATAAAGCTTTATCTTCTTGTGTTTCCACAACAAAAGCTTCCGTCTTACTGACTTTCCCACATTTATCCACAGCATAACGACCCCATCTATCAGCCTTTGCCGAAAGTGGTTCTTCAATAAGCATCTCTGACCAATCTGGCACAGGTGAAACTACCGCTATATACTCTTTCTCTACAGCTTGATGCCAATGGTGTTGCAAGTGCTGCAATGCTTTAGGGTCATAACAAAACATCATCAGTCCTGATGTGCCTTTATCCAAACGATGTACAGGGCGCAGATGTTTAGTATCCACAGGAGGTAACTTTAAAAACATTGCCAACTCATACACCAGTGTACCTTTACTGCGATGCAAAGCCTCTTGGGCATATTGCCCTGCTTTTTTATGCACCAATACCCAAGAT
>JALUWH010000025.1 GCA_027019685.1 Ghiorsea sp.
GACGGGAGTAAAGAATGAAGATGATTAAGTTAATGGTTTTATTGCTGCTTTTGCCAACAATGGTCTGGGCTGGAGGCAAAGATGATGATGCGGTTACCATTGCCAACACAGATTCTGCATACCCACCATTGAATCTTGAGCAGTCCAAGCATTCATTGAAACAAATTAAACATGGTGAGTATTTGTTGAAAATGGGCGATTGTTTCACATGTCATACCGATGAAGAAAATGATGGTAAACCTTTTGCTGGCGGTTTAAAAATCAAAACGGATTTTGGCACGATTTTTGTACCCAATATTACACCCGATAAAGAAACTGGCATAGGTAGTTGGACGGATGAGCAGTTTGTGAAAGCTGTGCGAGAAGGTATTGCGCCTAATGGCTCCTATTATTACCCTGTATTTCCATACAATTATTTTAATAAAATGAGTCAACAAGATGTGTTGGATATTAAGGCTTATTTGGATGCAGTGCCAGCAGTGCATCAAGAAAATCATGAACAGGAAATGGACTGGCCTTTTAATTATAGATTTCTTCAATTGGGCTGGAGGCTTTTGTATTTTACGTTTGAAGACGATGTTTTCGAGCCAGATGCATCGAAGTCAAAAGCTTGGAATCGGGGTAAGTTTATTGTTGAAGGTCCAGGGCATTGTGCCTTATGTCATACACAGTTAAATTATTTTGGTGTGCCCAAAAAAGACTACTATTTAGCTGGCACGTTTGTGGAGGGTTATTATGCACCGAATATTGCAGCACAAGGGTTAAAGAAATTAAGTGCATACCAAGTTGTTGATATTTTTCGCAACAATGAAATGCCAACTCATGGTGAACTTTCAGGGCCTATGCGTGGTGTAGAACACAATAGTTTACGCTTTCTTACCGATGAAGATTTGTTTGCAATCGCGACATACTTGAAAACGATCAACAGCAAAACACCTCCCGTGGAATTGGACATGAAGCAATCTTTTGGTGTGGATGAAGGTGAAAAGCTTTATCAATCCAGTTGTGCGATGTGTCATGATGATGGTTTGATGGGGGCACCCACTTTAGAGCCAGAAGTTTGGTCAGTATTATTAGACCAAGGACGAAATAAACTTTATGAGGTAACGATTCGAGGAAATGGCGATATGCCAGCCAAGGGTGGTTGTGATGAGTGTTCTAATGCGCGGTTAAAAGCTGCTGTGGATTATATGATTGATACAGCAACAGGGCAGCAGTCTAAAGATCCATAAAGTAGGTAGGTGGAAAGCTCTAAATCTGATGTAAAAGCCAGTCTTGAAGTTGTTGAATAGCTTTGTTGTTAATCTGTTTTTTAGGACAAACAAAGTAATATGCACTTTTATCCGCCATGGTTTGTGGGAAGGGGGCAAGCAAACGCCCTGCTTTAATATCTTCAGCCACCAGGGATGGGTCAACAATCGCAATGCCAATGCCATCAATGGCAGCTTGAATAGAAAAGTTGCGTGTTTCAAAGGTTTGTTCGTGTGCAGGTTGCATGTCTAAATGCAAAGCTTTAAGCCAAACTTGCCAATCATCAGGGCGCAATCGCGCATGTAATAATGTAAACTGTCCCAGGTCTTGAGGTTTGTTTAAAGACGCAGCGATGCTGGGATTGCAAACAGGCGTAAAGGTTTCCGTAAATAAATATTCAGCATGTAAGCCTTGCCAACTACCATGACCAGAACGGATGGCGCAATCTATACCTTCATGAGCAAAATTGACTTCATGGATGGATGTAGAAATGCGCACCTCAATATCGGGATATTGCTTCTGAAAGCTTGAAAGCCGAGGAATAAACCAGCGCATAGCAAAGGTAGAAAGCATGCTGATATTAAGAATATGACTGGTGGGTTGCGCGCTTAGCTTTTGCACACTTTGTTGAATTAAACTAAAAGCATGGCTAAGCTCTTCATGCATCAACTCACCATCATGGGTTAACATTAAGCCTGACCTAGAGCGGGTGAACAAAGCTTTATCAAGCATGGCTTCTAAGTTTTTTATTTGGTGGCTTAGTGCTGATGGTGTAACAAACAGTTCAGCGGCAGCATCTTTTAAGTTGCCGTGTTTGCCGATAGCCACAAATGCTCGTAAGGCATTGTAAGAAGGAAGGGGTTTACTCATGAGATTATCTCAACCATAGGTGTACTTTATTTCATTTTTCATCAAGTGCAAGTGCGGTTAAGCTTTGCCGACTCAGAAATTGGGTTGAGGTGGTTAACCATGGCAAAAACATTATTTGAAAAAGTTTGGCAACAGCACGTGGTGAGTGAAAATGATGATGGCTCAGTGCTTTTGTATATTGATAGGCAGTTGGTGCATGAAGTCACCAGCCCACAAGCTTTTGAAGGCTTGAGAATCGCAGGGCGTAAACCTTGGCGGGTGAGTGCATCGGTGGCAACGCCAGACCACAATGTTCCGACTACGGGTTTGGAGTATGGCATCACCGACCCTGTCGCTCGCACCCAAGTGCAGGCCTTAGATAACAACTGTGATGAATTTGGTATTACTGAATTTAAGATGGGTGATAAGCGCCAAGGCATTGTGCATGTGGTTGGCCCTGAGCAAGGTTTGGTGTTGCCAGGTATGACTGTGGTGTGCGGCGATTCGCATACTTCAACCCATGGCGCATTGGCAGCGATTGCTATGGGTATTGGCACTTCCGAGGTGGAACATGTCTTAGCCACGCAAACCTTGATTCAGAAGAAGCCGAAAGTGATGCGCATTAACGTGGAAGGTGAATTACTAGTAGGTATTACGGGCAAAGATGTGGCCTTGTATATTATTGGTGAAATTGGCACAGCAGGTGGCACGGGTTATGCCATTGAGTTTGCAGGCTCGGCGATTCGTGCATTAAGCATGGAAGGGCGCATGAGTTTGTGCAATATGACGATTGAAGCAGGCGCACGCTGCGGCATGGTGGCAGTGGATGATAAAACTATTGATTACGTCAAAGGTAGACCTTACGCCCCAACAGGTGAAACATGGGATAAAGCAGAAGCTGCATGGCGTGATTTACATTCGGATACTGATGCTGTGTTTGATAAAGAAGTACATTTGAATGCAGCCGATATTGAGCCGCAAGTCACATGGGGAACCAGCCCTGAAATGGTGGTGCCGATTTCTGCAAGTACGCCGTCTTTAAGTGATGCCAAAGATGAGGTGCAACGTGAAGGCTGGACGCGTGCATTTGCATACATGGGGTTAAAGGAAAATATACCCATGCAAGATATTGCTGTGGATAAAGTGTTTATTGGCTCATGCACCAATGCACGCATTGAAGATTTTCGCGCAGCGGCAGCGATTGCTAAAGGGCATCAAGTGGCAGATAACGTGAAATTAGCCATGGTGGTGCCGGGCTCTGGCTTGGTGAAAGCGCAGGCTGAAAGCGAAGGTTTGGATAAAATCTTTACCGATGCTGGTTTTGAATGGCGTGCGCCAGGTTGTTCCATGTGTTTGGCGATGAATGCAGACCGTTTAGACGCTGGCGAGCGTTGCGCATCCACTTCCAACCGTAACTTTGAAGGCAGGCAAGGGGCAGGCGGGCGCACACATTTGGTAAGCCCAGCCATGGCAGCCGCAGCGGCGATTAAAGGGCATTTTGTGGATATTCGGGATTGGAATTAATTGAACCACGAAGGTCACGAAGAAAAGAAGGATACTTATTTTCCATTGCTTTCTTCGTGTTCTCTGTGTGCTTCGTGGTGAAAAAAGGAGATTGATATGCAAGCATTTACCAAATTAAACGGATTGGTTGTACCTTTAGACAGGGCAAACGTGGATACAGATGCGATTATCCCCAAGCAATTTTTGAAATCCATCAAACGCACAGGTTATGGCCCATTTTTGTTTGATGAATGGCGTTATGAGGATGTAGGGCAACCTGAAATGGATTGCAGTAACCGCCCGATTCGCAAAGATTTTGTATTGAATCAGCCGCGTTATCAGGGCGCTGAAATTATGTTGGCGCGCGAAAACTTTGGTTGTGGTTCATCAAGAGAGCATGCGCCGTGGGCCATTGCTGATTATGGTATTTCATGTGTGATTGCGCCCAGCTTTGCAGATATTTTTTATAATAACTGCTTTAAAAATGGCATTTTACCTGTTGTGTTAAAAGATGAAGAAATGGATGTGTTGTTTTCTGAAACCCAAAGCCATGAAGGCTATAAGTTAGACGTGGATTTAGAAGCGCAAGCGGTGACCACACCAAGCGGGCAAGTGTT
>JALUWH010000026.1 GCA_027019685.1 Ghiorsea sp.
CAATAGAACTTCATCACGAGTATAGCGCAGTGATTTCCAAGCAATCCCTTATCGCCATTCGCCTATTTTATGCAGCATACTTTGCTGCCATGGGGCTAATCCTGCCTTATTTTCCCGTTTATCTCACGGATTTAGGTATGACTACTGTATGGGTTGGTATTTTTGTTGGTGCACTAGCGGCTGCAAAAGTGATTGCACCACCCCTTGCAGGTCTTTTACTAGAATACCGAAACACCAACACACGTACTTTCTTATTACTCACATCTGGGCTTGCCACATGTGCATCCGCATTACTTATTCCGCATTGGGACATCAATGTATTGATCGCTATCGTGATTATTTTCGGCTTCTTTTGGGCTGCAATCCTACCACTTACAGACGGTCTATCTTTGGTTGTCTCAGAAATATCTATCATGAGTTATGGGCGATTAAGAGTTTGGGGTTCTATAGGTTTTGTTATCGCATCGTTTACAGGTGGCATGTATTTGGTTGGCGACAGCATCAGCTTGTTTTCTTGGATACTTACAGGTTTATTGGTGCTTACCACGCTTGCAGCCGTAGGTTTTCCTGACTTATCCACCATAAGCAAACAAAACAACCAACAACCAAGTTCACAGCCCAACCCCAAAGCTTTAATGTGGCTACTTTTTATCGGCTTTTGTATGCAAGCATCGCACGGCGCATACTATGGTTTTTTTAGCTTATATATGCTTGACGCAGGTTATTCAGGAGCAGAAATTGGCTTTTTCTGGATATTAGGTGTTCTCGCAGAAATATTATTGATGTGGTCTTGGAGTAAATCTATTCAAAAAGCATCACCTGTTTGGGTGCTTGGCTTGTGTTTATTTCTTGCATCATTGCGTTGGTTTGGACTTGCTATCACCACCAATGTCGTAGCTATTCTTTTATTGCAACTCTTGCATGCTGCCAGTTTTGCCGCTTTTCACTTATCTGCTGTAGCTTGGGTACGCAAATTTGCCCAACCTCATCGCCAAACATCGGCTCAAGGCTGGTATAGCTCTATCGGTTTTGGTTTAGGTAGCACCTTAGGTATTATGCTTTGCGGTATGATTGTTGAAACACAAGGTTATGCTGTGGCATTTTATGTTTGTACATTGATTGCATTATTGGGTTTAATTGCAGTGTGGAAGCTAAAACAAGCAAGGGAGGTTACATGAGCCATAAACATTTACATGTGCTCGGCGTGTGTGGCACCGCCATGGCAGCCATCACTTCTCTTGCTAAGGCTAAAGGTTGGAAAGTGACAGGCTCGGATGCCAATGTTTATCCACCCATGTCCACCTATCTTGAAGATTTAGGCGTTGAAATCGCCACATTTTCCGAAAACAATTTAAAACCAACACCCGACCTTTGCTTGATTGGCAATGCCATGAGCAGGGGCAATATCGAAGTAGAATATATCCTAAACCATGATTTACCCTATATGTCTGGCCCTGAATTTATGGGGCGTTATATCTTGCCACAAAGACACGCTGCTGTGGTGGCTGGAACACATGGAAAAACATCTTCTTCTTCCCTTTTAGCATGGGTGTTGCAAGTGGCTGGAAAACAGCCCGGATTTATGATTGGTGGCATACCAGAAAACTTTAGTGAAGGTGCAAGGATTGGTGATTTATACCCTTTTAGCCCCTTTGTGCTCGAAGGGGATGAATATGACACTGCCTTCTTCGATAAACGCTCAAAGTTCATCCATTATCATGCCAAAACACTGATTTTAAACAACCTAGAATTTGACCATGCAGACATCTTTAAAGACTTGGATGCCATCAAAACCCAATTCAGCCATTTGCTACGCACTATCCCTGAAACGGGAAACATTATCGCCAATGCTGATGATGCCAACATCATGGATGTCATCGAGCGTGGTGTATGGACACCAGTGACTACCTTTGCCGAACTCGGCACAGATGCAGATTGGCAGTGGAAAGCTTTAAAAGAAGACGGCTCACACTTTAAATTGTATCAAGATGGCAACGCATGCCTTGAAGCCACATGGGAAAGTATTGGCAAACATCATATAGCCAACGCCTGTGCTGTTGCTGCTGCGGCAACCCATATGGGCGTAAGTTTATCCAACATCCAGCAAGCTTTTGAAACATTTAAAGGTGTACGCCGTCGTATGACCAAGATTGGTGAAGCACACGGCATTACCATATATGATGATTTCGCTCACCATCCCACGGCTATCAAAGGTATTGTGAATGCAGTAAAGACGGGCATGGATAATGGACAACTTTGGGTGATACTTGAGCCACGCTCCAACACCATGCGTATGAAAATCCACCAAAACACATTACCACAGTCCCTAACATCTGCAGATCACGTGATTTTCACACCACCATCCCACCGCAACATGCAAGAAAATGACATGTTGGATGTCAACCAAGTCTGCCAAGAGCTAAGTACACAACATATTGATGCCCAAGTGCTTGAAACGACAGATGTAATCATCCAACACATCAAAAATCATGCAAAAGCTGGTGATATTATCTTAATTCTATCCAATGGTGGTTTTGAAAATATCCACCAACGTTTACTACAAGCACTTTAACCTATTTTGCAGCCTACAAGCAAAGAAAACCACATGCATTTTGGTGAGTTTATCGCTTTGATGGCATTGTTAATGTCATTAATGGCATTATCCATTGATATTATGCTGCCTGCATTGGCGCAAATTGGGCAAGACTTACAAGTTGCCCACCATAACGACAATCAACTTATTATTTCACTACTCTTTTTAGGTTTTAGCATAGGCATGATTTTTTATGGGCCATTATCCGACAGTTTTGGCAGAAAACCTGCCATTTATCTTGGTCTTTCCATAGCCATTCTTGGCTGCATCATTTCTCTTGTTTCCGAATCTTACAACATCATGCTTCTGGGTAGATTTTTACAAGGTTTAGGACTTGCTTCTGCACGTATTATCACAGTCGCTTTGGTACGTGATTCATACCATGGCAACGAAATGGGCAAAGTAATGTCCTTGATTATGTCGCTGTTTATTCTTGTGCCTATTTTAGCTCCTACATTAGGGCAAGGCATTCTATTGATTGCACACTGGCGCATGATTTTTGTGTTCATTTTGGTATTAAGTATTGTCGTGTTGATTTGGTTTGCTATTCGACAAGTTGAAACCATTCATCATGAAGACAAAACACCTTTTTCACTGAAAAACATAGGTCAAAATCTTTGGCTTATGCTTAAAAACAAAGAAGTGATGGCATACACCGTGATGTCAGGTTTTGTGTTTAGCGCATTCTTGGGTTACCTCAACTCCTCCCAACAAATCTTTCAAGAGCAATACCATTTGGGTAAAATGTTTCCTTTATATTTTGGTGTGCTAGCAATTTCGGTGGGCTGCGCATCTTTGCTTAACGCCAAGCTCGTGATGAAATATGGTATGCATGACATGTCAAAATATGCACTACTCACCATTACCCTAACTTCCATCGCCTTCTTTTGCTTTAGCAGCCAGTTCAATGGTAATCCAGCCCTTTGGCAGCTTATGATGTACTTGGCAATCGTATTATTCTGTTTTGGTATTTTGATGGGAAATTTGAATGGCTTAGCTATGGAGCCATTGGGGCACATGGCAGGCATTGGTGCATCTTTGGTAGGTGCAGTGTCCACTTTTATTGCTGTACCTTTTGGTGCAATCATCGGACAAAGTTATGCGCAATCAGTACAACCTTTGGTTTTGGGTTTTATTACATTTAGTCTATTATCTTTATTGGTAATGTTTTGGCTTGGTTACCAGAAAAAGGATATTTAATGCAGATTAATCTTGAAGATATTAATAATTATGTACATGAGCATATGCCGCTAACCAAAGCACTTGGTGCTGAAATTACAGCTTATGATGGTAAAAAAGTTGTTATTTCCGCACCGCTCACACCCAATATCAACCATAGGGATACCGCTTTTGGTGGCAGCTTATCTGCATTGGGTGTGTTATCTGGTTGGGCATTATTGTTTATCAAACTTCAAGAAGAAAATATGAGCTGTCGCTTGGTCATTCAGAAAAGTAACTTTGACTTTAAGAACCCTATACCTGATGATTTCACAACCATTTGCCATGCGCCAGATGCTCAAACTTGGCTTAAATTTATCAAAACACTAAAGCGACATGGTAAGGCTCGTATCACCGTAGTATCGGAAGTGGTTAGCCCTAAATCAGGCTTAGGTGGTACACA
>JALUWH010000027.1 GCA_027019685.1 Ghiorsea sp.
TGAACGCATCACATCTTTAGAACTACAAATGGAGAAAAAACGTACATCTTTAACGCGCTCATTCCTCGCCATGGAACAAGCCATGAACTCACTGAATTCGACGGGTAGTTATTTAACCGAACAAACCCAAGCACTGAATGCTAAAAACTAATGCATTTACATATTGTGCCTAAACTCGATGAACAAAGCATAGCTATTCAGCATGCACTTCAAGACTGTGAAGAAAAACTCTCTTCATTGATGCTCACTGTTCACAAGCAACGCTGGCAACAATTAACACAAGATATAAAAAGTTATGAGGGTTCTATTAGCCTTCTCAAATCAAGTATGCAAAACAAAAGTGAATTACCATCTGCACTGCTGCATCAATTTCAACATTTATCCACACAACAACGACGCATCATGCGCACCATACATCAACACATGCAACAAACTTCCGATGACCTTGAAAGTATTGATCAAGGTATCTCAAAACTTCAACAAACAGCCCAATTACAAGCCACACACGTTTCACACAACCCTTTATAAAATTAATTGCATTTTGTACTAAATTATCTTGGCGTTTTGCCGATAGAAATATACATCAGGATTACAACCTTTTCATCACTTTATCAAACATGAAAAGGTGCAACAAGTGGCTAGCCACAACTGCGAAGATCGCGGTAAAAATAAACCATGCAGCACGGAGGCAATATGTCAGGATACAAAGCATATCAAGGCAAACAAATTGAAGGAGCAGGCCCTTTAGGATTAGTATTACTCAGTTACGATGCCTTATACAAGGCATTAGGTCGTGCAAAACTATGCATAGAAGCTGGTGAAACAGCGCAAGAAGCAGATCACACGGCAAGAGCAATGGAGGCTATTATTGAGCTTTCAAGTAGCCTTAATTTTGAACAAGGTGAAGATATTGCAGTTAATCTTGCCAATTTATACAAATATATGATGGACAAACTAGCTGCAGGTATGTGTTCTGGAAAAGTTGAACATATTGTTGAAGTGATGGGGCTTGTTGAAACTTTGCATGCAGGTTGGCAGCAACTCAATATGGAGCAAAAAGCGCGCAGTCAACACAAGTTTAATGACACTGTTGCTGTGGTTCCTCCCACACAAACAACGACACCTCTTTTAGGTTATGCTGCATAAATAAAAACATCAATGCCGACACCTGTGGTCGGCATTTTTATTTTTGAATGCTTGCCTCTAAAAACTCCAACAATAAATCAGGGTTTAAAGGTTTACGAATCAAATTCACATGCAAGTGCTCAGGCACAGCTTGCTGCGAATAACCCGTCGTTAAACAAATCGGTAATGTTTTATTTTCCTTTCGTAATGCTGTCGCCATCTCAATACCATTCATGTTCGGCATGACAATATCCATAATTACCGCATCAATATCAGCTTGTTTTGCCCGCCAAACATCCAACCCTTCAACACCATTGCTAGCGGTAATCACCTTATACCCATGGCAAAGCAAAATCTCTTCAATAGAGTCTCTTAAATCAGGTTCATCATCTATTAGCAACACACAGCCTTTATCTGTCAATACTTCTACTGCCTCAACCTGCATAGGTAACACGATACGAACTTTCGTATATTCACCGTGTACACTTTCCACCTCTAAACTGCCTTTCAACTGCTCAATATAGGATAAAGCACTGGGCAAACCCAAACCTGTCCCTTTACCCACAGGCTCTGTGCTAAAAAAAGGATCTAGGCAATGGCGCAACACAGCATCTTGCATGCCACAGCCATTATCTTGCACAAGAATTTCTACCATATCTGGTGAGGTAAGCCTAAGTTGCACGCATATTTTTTCAGCAACGCTGCATTGACCCTGTTCGAGCCGTTGTCGTAAAATAGCTGATTGTGCATTATTGATAAGTTCAAAAATATGTTGTTTTAATATAACCGCATCAGCCTGAATAACCACAGGTTCATCGGGCAGGCTCACTGTTAATGCAATCCCTTTATCAATGCTTCTTCTGCACATTGATACGGTCTCATCCAACAGTGTTTTTAGGTTAACTTCTGCAGTAACCGTCGGTTTTTGCTTAGAAAATGCCAATAAGTTTTGCACCAAACCTGAAGCCCGAGTCATTAAAGCATCAATTCGAGAAAAGCGATCTTTATCTTTATCGGTCAACACCTGTAATTGGCGTTTAAATAGATATAAATGCCCCTGAATACCACCTAAAATATTATTAAATTCATGAGCAACACCACCTGCCAGTGTTGCCAAGGATTGTAAGCGTGAAAACTGCTCTAGTTTCCTAGCTGTTTTATCGCGTTCACGCAAATCAACCTGCGTAATTGCAAAGCAGTCGTCCACTTTTACAATTTGTGTCCAAACGGGTATAATTTCACCGCTTTTTGATGCCACATGAAGCTCACCAGACCAATAACCCTCTTTTTCAACACGAGCCAAAAATGTTTTATAATAAGCAAAATCATGCAATGTATTTTGCCAAACACCGCTGTCTTCTAAAACTTTATCATCCTGTTCTGAATATTGATACAAAGCAAAAAAAGCAGGGTTAGCTTGAAGGATACGCCCTTCTTTACTCGTGATAAACATCGGGTCTCGACCTTGTTCAAAAAGGCTTTGTAAGGCATGTTGCAACTGCTCTTTTTTTACATCATGCCCTGCCACAGTTGCCTCCTTTTTGCTTTAACCAACCTTCCAACAAGGATCTTAATGCTTGTAATGACACATCATCATCTGCTTCATAACGCAATACTAACGCAGGTTGCGTGTTCGATGCCCTAAGCAAAGCCCAGCCTCCAGCGTGGTACAAACGCATACCATCAACGGTATTCATAACATAACCTTCATCGGCGAAGTATTGCTTGGCAGCTTCAACAATACCAAACTTTTCTGCATCAGGACAGTCTATACGAATTTCTGGGGTACTCACTTTGCTGGGTAAATCATGCAACAGCGATGATAGTGGTACTTTTTTTGCTGCCAAAAGTTGCATCAACCTTGCACCAGCATACACCGCATCATCAAAGCCAAAATACCTATCCGCAAAAAAGAAATGCCCGCTCATTTCACCAGCTAACAAAGCCCCCGTTTCTTTGATTTTCGCCTTCATCAACGAATGCCCCGTTTGCCACATGATTGCATGTCCACCACGCGCTTGAATATCATCATACAACAACTGCGATGATTTAGCTTCAGAGATGACCGTAGCCCCAGGATGCTGAAGCAAAAGCTCTCGGGATAAGAGTAAAAGCAACATATCACCCCAAATGATATGCCCTTGTTCATCCACAACACCAATACGGTCACCATCACCATCAAAAGCAATGCCTAAATCTGCACCGACTTCGCAAACTTTTGCTGCAATATCTTGCATATTTTCTTCAACCGTGGGGTCAGGGTGATGATTGGGAAAACGCCCATCAGGCTCACAATACAACTCAACCACATCACAACCCAAGGCACGATAAACGGGTGCTGCAACCAGCCCCGCAGGACCATTCCCTGCATCAATCACCACTTTTAAAGGTCTTGCTAGCTTACAATCTTGAACCACAAAATCAGTATATACTTGGCTTAAATCTTGGTACTGAACACTACCCTGCTTGCCTACCTGCTTAGCACTTAAGTTGATCATGATTCTTTTCAATGCTTGCAAGGCTTCACCATGAAAGCTTTCTTGCCCCAACATCAACTTAAAACCATTATATTCTGATGGGTTATGGCTGGCTGTCACCATGATGCAACCTGCAGTCTCTAAGTGGTACACCGCATAATATGCCATGGGTGTAGGCACCATTCCCAAGTCAATCACATCAATACCCAGCGCAACCAAGCCACGCATCACTGCTTGTTGCAATCGCAAACCTGACAAACGCACATCTCGCGCCACTACCACAGCTTTACTTACATCTTCTGGCAATAGCTGTGCATAGGCTTGGGCTAAGGTATAAGCAAAGTCTTCCGTGATTTCTGTATCCGCAATACCGCGAATATCATATTCACGAAATACCTGGTGTGGAAAATCTGCCACAGAAGCTTGAGATAAGTGTTGTTTAGCCATGATGAGAGATTAAGCGTAAAGTTAAACGCTCCAACACCATGATTCTTGATTCAATCGAAGCCCCTTTGAGTAACTTCTCAGCTTGCGTTACCTCTTTCAGCACTTGCATCAATTCTGGTGCTGACCACTGCTGCACTTCT
>JALUWH010000028.1 GCA_027019685.1 Ghiorsea sp.
TTAATCATGGAAAAAGGGGAAACAGTACAACAATTTAAAGTGCAATTGGCTACACCAAGTGAATACCTCAATTTAGAACAAACACCACCACAATCTTATCATGACATTCGTATTGATGTAAAAAATACTGCTTCCTCTACACCTGAAGTTTATATTCATTCCAGTTATGCTGTTGATGAAGCTATTCTTGTGCTGGTATTAAAAGTACAACGAGGCAGGGGTGTTTTTTATAAAAAAATGCAGTTCTTTTTGGATGCTTCAGATATTCAGCCGACCAAAAAAACAGCATGGGTGAACCGCCCGAATGAAGCAGTGAAATATACGACACCGCAACAGGCTCAAGACAATCAAGATAAGTTTAAACAAATGTCAGTCAAACAAAATGCAGCATCTTTTGTAGATGCTGGTGATTGGGCGCGGCGAAGTAGTTATGGACCAGTACAGTATGGTGATAGTTTGAGTGAAATTGCTTACAGGTTACGTAAAGATAAACGCTGGTCAAATCAACAAATCATGTTGGCATTGTTTGATGCCAACCCTGAAGCATTTGTAAATCAGGACATTAATCAGCTGAAAAAAGGTCAGTTTTTAAAAGTACCTGATGATGTTGCCGTAAAACAATTTGTGAACTCTGAGCACTATCAAAGCTTAAAAGCACTGTTGCATACAACAAAAACACAATCGAAAAGCAGAAAGAAAGTGGGTGAATCACTTTTGCTTACAAAAAATAAACAAGTCAGCAATCCACCACTTCGTGGACGAATTTCTTTGGGTTTGCATGAAGATATGGTAACGCCACAGGTGAACCCCGAGGTATTACAACGTTTGGATAAGCTGGAGCCTATGTATCAACAAGCCATGACAGCAGGTCTGCGGCTCGATGGTATGGATACTAAAATGGAAGCTCTAACAAAAGAGTTGGGGCAATTGCGACGTAAGGTGGAAGCTTTATCTCGCATGCAAGCTAAGCCTGTGTCTGAAACAGGTTCAAATGCTTGGTATTGGTTTTTTGGTTTACTGCTGTTAAATATTGTTTTGTTTGCGGCTTACTTTTATAGAAAACAAATGAAAACATGGCAAAATAAATTGTTTGAAGCACAGCAAAACGTAACACAACCAGTGGTTGATTATGATATAGAAGGTGTGGAAAGTAACCAAAGTATAGAAAATAAAATACCTACAGTGCTGAAAAAAAATGAAGTTGCTGAGGAGAATGATAGCCAAGCTGTAGGTTTGGATGAGTATGATAGTATGGTAGGTGATGATGTGTCGGATTCACACGACCACCATGAATTTGAAGATATTTCAGTAGGGGATACGCCTAGTGTCTCCACAGAAAAAGTAAACCATGATTATGTGAGTTTGTTTGAAGAAGCTGTGCATAAAAAAGACTGGGAGCTGGTAGAAAAATATTATGCTTTAATGGATGATAAAGAGAGTTCACGCCCACGAATACAAGCTTTGTGGGTAGAAAAACTTCATGGTTCAAATAATGCAATGGAGCGTAACCTCACATTGCTCAATCTTTCGCGGCTTTATGAGTATGACCAATGGCATAGGTTTTGTTCGTATTTTGACAGGGATACTTGGCATGATTTACAAGATGAAAAAGTTATTACTTATGCGGGCAAGGTTGATGAGGCTGAGATGGATAAAATAAATCAGCAGCTTGTGGCGAATGAGCAAGGTGTTGATGAAATAGCCCCTATTTTGGATTTGTCCGAAAAAGGAAGTTTTGATGTTACAACGCAAGATTTTAAGTTAGGTAGCAAAGAAAGTGATGCTGATCCAATGTTGGATATATGGGATAAAAAAGATGAAGTGGTTAAAGCTAAGGTTGGGCAAACCATAACGGACTCTATTATAGCTGGAGTTGATGCTGCTGCTGAACCTATAGCTGATATTATTACAGATGAATTAGACTATGATATTCCTGAAGGTGCTGTTACAGCATTGGACTTTGATTTTGAGCTTGAGTTAGATGTAAGCCAACAAGACTCTGTAAAAGCTGAAACTGATGGTATGATAAATGGTGAAGATGATACTGTGATGGTCACTCCAGAAATGCTATCATCAATGCAAGATGCGGGTGTAAAAGAAGATGGGACTAGTCAAGGCTATCCAGAGCAAAAGTACGAATCTCACCTTGATGATAAAGGTGATACAGTTTTTGTTGAATCGAAAAAAATGAAGGCTTTTCGAGAGAAGTTAAATAAACTTGATGATTAGGAAGCGTTCAGCTTCAAGTAATTAGCTCAAAAACATGGTTGAATGGCTTACTCTGCCACCACAAATGCCATTGCCATTCCATTGTCATCAGTAAGCGACAGATGAATATTTGTGATACCAAGTTGCTTGGCAATAGCTTGGGCTTGTCGATGTAGTATGATGGTGGGTTTACCACTTTGAAGATAGGTAACTTCAATGTCTTTCATACCAAAACCTATAAAACCAGTGCCCAATGCTTTGGATGTTGCTTCTTTGGCAGCAAAAAACATGGCAAGTCTGCGGTATGTGCCGCGTTGTTGTGCCAAACCATACTCGGTATCGGTAAATACGCGCTGAATAAAACGCATATCAAACCTTGTCACAGATTGTTCTATTCGTTTGATTTGTACAATGTCTGTGCCAATACCTACAATACTCATGGGCAACAGCTTAATAGACATGTTTCTTTTTGGAAGCATCTGTAGACGACAAGCGTGCTTGTGCTTACAGTTGTTGGTCTGATTGGGAGACCTGATGACAGCAAAAACATATGATATCGTGATTGTTGGTGCAGGCGTGATTGGTGCAGCACTTGCTTTGGATTTGGCGAAAAACGGCTACACTATTGCGCTATTGGATGCGCAAGAACCATCATTTGAACCCAGTAATCCTGAGCGTGTGATTGCTTTGTCCGAAGGCTCTAAATGTTACCTTGCAAGTCTTGGTGTTTGGGATGACATAGCCGCCAATGGAACAGGTTGGATTCAACATATTGCTGTTCGTGAGCCACAAAACACCGGTGCTGTGAATATGTCGCATCAAGAGTTGGCTGGTGATGCTTTGGGTTACGTGTCGGAAATTCGACATGTCCTTGCTCCGATTCAGCAGGCTTTTTCGGATAATATTACAACCATGTATGGCGTTCAGTGTTTGGGTTTTACGCAAGATGAGGCAGGTGTCTTTTTGCAGGTTCAAGACGGTGATAAACAGCTCAAAGTTCAAGCTCGTTTATTAATCGGTGCCGATGGTGCCAATAGTTTTATTCGTCATTTTTCAGGCATTCAAACCTATGGTTGGGATCATAACCGTTTGGGTATTGTAGCATCTATAGATTGTGAACACGGGCATGGCAATACGGCTTATGAATGTTTTAAAGAAGAAGGTCCTTTGGCATTGCTTCCTTTGGCTGATGATAGGTTTTCTCTGGTGTGGTCAGTTGCACCCAAAACGGCAATGGAATTATTAAACCTTAGTGATGAAGGTTTTTTGCATATATTACGCAATGAAGTGGGTGATGAAATCATGACTAAGCTTGGCCGCTTCACATCGATAGGCAAACGCGCTTCATTTCCACTAGAGCTTAGAATTGCAAAATCTTTTGCTAAAGGGCGCGTGTTGTTGGCAGGCAATGCTGCGCACACCATTCATCCGATTGCAGGGCAGGGTATGAACTTGGGGTTAAGGGATGTGGCTGTGCTGGCAGATATTTTGCAGCAAACGTGGGCAAAAGAAGATTTGAATAAACCATTGATTGGACAAACATATGCTGAGCGTAGGCGGTTGGATACCTTGGCAGTGGCTGGGTTTACCGAGGGTGTATTGGAAACATTTGCATCATCATTTTTACCCCAGCGTTGGTTGCGTGGGCAAGGTTTAAATGCCATGCAATCTATTCCTGCACTTAAACAGCTTTTATTAAAACAGGCAGCGGGTATAGGTCAGCTTGAAGGATTAAAATCATGAAACAGCAAAAAGCTTTGCAGGGTGAATATGTTGACCTCATTATTGTGGGTGGTGGCATGGTGGGTTTAATGCTTGCTGTGGCATTGCGTCATACGGGTTTACATATTGTGGTGATTGAGCGGGCAGAATATCAACCCATGATGTCTATGGGGTTGGATTGTCGGGTATCGGCTATTGTGCAAGGCAATGTGAATATTTTAAAAAGTGTAGGTGTTTGGCAGTATTTACAAGACAAAGCAGGGTTGATGACATCCATGCGTATTTGGGATGGTCAAGAGCAGGGTGGTATTCGGTATGAAGCGGCTGAAATTGGTGAAGATAAACTTGGTGTATTGGTAGAAAATGCTACTTTGATACAAGCCTTGCAGGATACACTCAAAGAAAGCGAGAATATTGAGCTGCTTTGCCCTGAATCTGTGGCATCTGTGCTTTGGAAACGCGATGGGGTGGAGGTTGCTTTAGAGAGTGGGCAAACATTCAATACACCCTTGATTGTGGGTGCAGATGGTGGTCGCTCATGGTTGCGAGAGCAAGCTGATATTGATGTGTTCAGCCGTGATTATGCACAAAAAGGTATTGTGGCAACGGTAAAATCAAGGTTTCCACATCAAAATGCTGCCACACAACGCTTTTTAGATACAGGGCCTTTGGCATTGCTGCCTATGCAAGGTGATAGGTGCTCCATTGTATGGAGTGCATCCAACGAACGCGCTGACGAATTGTTGGCATTATCCGATGAAGGCTTCATGGATGAATTAAATCTTGAAGTGGGCGGTGTATTTGGTGGTATCGTTGAGGTTGGTAAACGCGCTGCATTTCCACTTCAAGCGCAATTGGCGAGGCATATCGTTCGCCCACGTTTGGCATTGATTGGCGATGCTGCACATAGTATTCATCCGCTTGCAGGTTTGGGGGTCAATTTAGGGCTTAGAGATGCCATGGTATTGGCGCAAGAAATTGTTGATGCACGAAAGTTCGGTGAAGATTGGGGCGATATAGATGTACTTTCACGCTACATGAAGCAGCGTATACCTGATGTATTGATGACCATGGCTAGTATGGAAGCTTTGCATCGTACATTTAAAGTACAGTTGCCGATGTGGATAAAGCTGCGCGGCTTAGGCATGAAGGCTTTGGGTAATGCAGGTATTGTCAAACAGCTTCTCATGAAAAATGCTACAGGTATAAACATGCCCGTGCCGCATACTATAGAATAATCTATTCTAAGCTTTAACCAGCTTGATACTACCGTTTTGAATCAACTCTTGGAGTTGACCAAGCAACGCTTTTTCGTGGGCATCAATAATACCATCTTCATCAGCAAGCATCATAATTTGCTCACGTTCTTCGGGTGTTATTTTTTCATCAGCAATAGCAGCTTTAATCATGGCATTAAGTTTGGCTGAAGAAGGGCTTAATTCGTGCATTGGTTACTCCTGGTGGGTTTAAATTTGTAGTCAGAACCCATATGAAAACACAAGCAAATACGATGCCATGATTAAGAGTTTGTAGGTTTTAAGTTTTGCAGTTTATGGATGTTTGTTTGAATACTTGACCAAAAGCGTAGCAAATACATAATGCGCGCTCATTTTGTGCCCTGCTTTATTATCATAAGTAGAGCAGTGGAGGCTTGGTGCAATCGCAAAAAGATAAATTTAGCCTTACACTTCAAGGTCTTGCAAAGTCTGGGCGACAGTGGGAAGAAGTGGTTCCGTTGTCGTTGCTGGCAGATGTGAGCTTTGGTGATTTGAATGTGAAGTCGCCATTGTTTAGTGATATGCAATGGAAAGGAAGCTTGGAACCCGTTGCAGGTCAGTTTGTTTTGACAGGTGCTTGGCAGATGAGTGTACCAAGGCGTTGTGGTCGGTGTAATGTTGAATTTGCATCCAAAATGCAAGCTGATGTGCATATGGTGTATGAGCTTGGGAAACAGCGTCAAGATTTGGCTGTTGAAGAAGAGTTAAGCCCAGAAGATTGTGAACAAGAGTTGCTGCCTTCGCCAGGTGAATTAAATATGGTGGATGTGTTGCGAGAGCAATTTTGGTTGGCATGGCAACCTATGGTGGTTTGCTCGAAGGATTGTAAAGGTTTGTGTTTGCAGTGTGGTGTTGATTTGAACTGTGATACGTGTGATTGTCATGGGCAAGTGAAAGAAAATCCGTTTGCAGCACTGAAGGATTTTAAGTTTGATGCTTGATTGTGTTTTCCCTGTTAGGGTGCGCGCAAATAAGCTTAAAAAGTACGCGAAAGCGTGATGAATTTCGTAGTGATACGAAGGAGTATAAGATGGCTGTACCAAAGAGAAAAACAAGTGCTTCAAAACGTAATATGCGTCGTGCGCACGATACAATTAAACTTTCAGGCATGAGCGAATGCACAGAGTGCGGTGAAATGCACCGTCAGCATTATGCTTGTCAAAGCTGTGGTCATTATAAAGGCCGTGAGGTTGTGGCAACAGCTGAAGCTTAATGCCTACAGCAAAGAAAACCTCTACGCAGGACGTAGCTTCTGAGCAAGCATTGGTGCCTGTGGAACAAAAAATAGCGCGTATTCTTTTGGATGGACATGGTGGAGATGGTGCCCCTGATGTTGTTCTTGATGCGTTGAAAGATACGATAACTTCGTCTTCCTTGAAGGCGAAGTTTGGCGTATGTGGTTTACAAGAAGTAATGGAGCCAGCATTAAAGGCGCGTGGTCTTGATGGGCTGGTGGATATTGTTCCTGCTACAGAAGTGATTACCATGGAAGATTCGCCTGCTGTTGCAGTGCGTCGCAAAAAACAATCTTCTATTCATGTGGCAGCACGAGCTGTGCGAGATGGTGATTGGGATGCTATGGTGAGTGCTGGTAATACTGGCGCATTAATGGCAATTTCTAAATTAATCTTAAAAACATTACCTGGCATTGATAGACCAGCTTTAGCATCGATGATTCCTGCCAGTGATGGTGGCACATTCTTCCTTGATATTGGGGCAAACATTGACTGTTCATCAGAACATTTGGTGCAACTTGCTGTGATGGGTAGCTGTTATTTACAAGCTGCTGAAGGTGTTGAAAATCCTAGAGTCGGGCTACTTAATGTAGGTACCGAAGAAGGCAAAGGCACGGATGTAGTAAAGGTTGCTGGTGGTCGCCTAAAAACTTCAAGTTTAAATTTTATTGGCAATGTTGAAGGCACGGACTTGTTTTCAGATCGTGTTGACGTGGTAGTTTGCGATGGTTTTGTGGGTAATGTTGCCTTAAAAACCATGGAAGGCGTTGCCAACTTGATGCTAAACACCATTAAAAAAGAATTGACCTCAAGTTTATTATCGAAAGTTGGTGCTTTATTATCGCGTAAGGCTCTCAAGCGTGTGAAAAGTGCGCTGCATCCCAGTGAACATAATGGTGCACCTTTACTTGGTTTAAATGGTATTGTGGTGAAAAGTCATGGTGGTGCTGATGTGCGTGGTTATGCATGTGCGATTGAAGTTGCTATTCGTGAAGTAGATGCCAATTTAATTGAACGCACGATTGATACGATGAACGTGATGGCTGAGGCTTCTACATGAAATATACACATATCATTGGTGTGGGTGGTTATTTGCCTGAAAATGTCATGACGAATGATGACTTGGCAAAAGTTGTTGATACATCCGATGCTTGGATTCGTGAGCGTACTGGTATTACCCAACGTCATATTATTGCTAAAGATGAATATACGTCTGACTTGGCAACACGTGCAGCAGCACAAGCTTTGCAAGATGCTGGACTAAGCATTGATGATATTGATGCCATCGTGGTGGCAACAACAACTCCAGATATGATTTTTCCATCAACAGCTAGCATGGTGCAACATAAACTTGGTGGCAAAGGTTTTCCTGCTTGGGATATTCAGGCGGTATGCTCTGGTTTTGTGTATGGTCTAGCACAAGTGGATGGCATGATGCGTGGTGGTATGTTTAAACGTGTATTGTTGATTGGTGCTGAATCGATGAGCCGAATTTTAGACTGGCAAGATAGAAATACCTGTGTGTTGTTTGGTGATGGTGCAGGTGCGGTTGTTTTAGAGTCCAAAGATGAAGATGGTGGCATTGTTGGATCTGTGCTGCATTGTGATGGTTCATATCGTGATTTGTTATTGGCTAAACATGCTCACCCTGGTGCCAGCCCCCATAATAACCGTTTAGATATGAATACAGATGCAGCAGGTGTGGCTGCTGTAGAAATGAAGGGCAATGAAGTCTTTCGCTTTGCTGTGACCAAACTTGGTGAAGTGGTGAAAGAAGTGCTTGAAAAGTATGATGTTCAACAAGATGAACTGGATTGGTTAGTACCGCATCAAGCCAATATCCGTATTTTGAATGCCACGGCTAAGAAATTAAATATGAGCACAGACCAAGTAGCTCTTACCGTTGCCAAACATGCTAATACATCGGCTGCTTCTGTACCATTGGCGTTAAATGATATTTATCGTGCTGGTAAAGTTAAAAAAGGGCAGCTTCTTCTTCTTGAGGCATTTGCTGGTGGATTTGCATGGGGTGCCAACCTAGTCCGCTGGAGTAAATAAACGATAGATTGCGCTTATTGGGCAGTCTGCGGCGTTAAATAGTGTTCACTTACAGCAGTAAGCTCGCTCTATTTGTCTTGCACCCTATCCCAATCAGCATCAATCTATTCGTTCATTAATAAGTTTAGATTTTAATTTTATTGAGGGGTTTGTTTTGAGTTCTAACACAGTATTTTTCTTTTCTGGGCAAGGTTCCCAATCTAAAGGTATGTTGGCTGATTTGATTGCTGATGAAACAGTCGTTTCACAAACTTTTCAACAAGCTTCCGATGCGCTGGATTATGACATGGCAGCATTGGTCACAGAAGATGCTGGTGGCAAACTGGATCAAACTGAATTTACACAACCTGCATTATTAACTGCTTCAACAGCGCTTCATCGTTTATGGACAACGCGTGGTGGTGTTAATCCTGCACAAGTCGCAGGACATAGTTTGGGTGAATACTCGGCATTGGTCGCAGCAGGTGCATTGGATTTCTCTGACGCTGTGAAGTTGGTTGCTTTTCGTGGTCAAGCTATGAGTAAAGCAGTGCCTGCTGGTGTGGGCAAAATGGCTGCTATTATTGGGCTTGATGATGATAAAGTGGTTGCGCTTTGTGAGCAGGTTTCAGAAGCTGATTCTAAAGTTTGGGCTGCCAACTTTAATTGCCCCGGTCAATTGGTGGTGGCAGGGCATGCCGCTGCAACAGAACGCTTGATGGAAGCAGTTAAAGAAGCAGGTGCAAAACGTGCGCTACCTTTGGCAGTATCAGCACCTTCACACACACCGCTCATGCAAGATGCAGCCGATGCTATGGCTGAGAAATTATCAGGGATTACAATCAACACGCCAGCTTGCCCAGTATGGAGCAATGCACGAGCAGTAACGTTGACTGAAGCGGCAGATATTCGTGATGCATTGGTTGAACAGTTGATTTCGCCTGTGCGTTGGACAGAAACTGTGCAACAGTTGAGCAAGCAAGGTGTCAATCAAGCTATTGAAATGGGTCCAGGCAAAGTGTTGGCGGGTTTGGTGCGTCGTATTGATAAAAATATCAGCGTGGCATCTGTGCAAACCAGTGACTTGATGGATAAAGCTTTGGAAAGTGTAGGGAGTGAATCATGAGCGATAAAAAAGTAGCGATAGTTACAGGCGCAAGCCGTGGTATTGGTTTTGCCATTGCCGAAGGTTTTGCTAAAGCAGGATATAATTTAGCCATTTGTGCGACACGTGAAGCCACAGTCAATGCATCGGCAGATAAATTGAAAGCTTTGGGTGCAGAAGTGCTTCCTGTGGTTGTGGATGTCACAGATGGTGCTGCGGTGAAAGCGTTTGTTCAAGATACCGTGAAACACTTTGGACGTTTGGATGTGTTAGTGAATAATGCAGGTATTACCAAAGATGGTTTGGCTATGCGTATGAAAGCTGAAGATTGGCAGGCAGTGATTGATACCAACTTAACATCAGTATTCCATGCATCGCAAGCTGTACTTAAACCCATGATGAAAGCGCGCAGTGGGCGTATTATTAATATCTCATCTGTGGTAGCATCTATGGGCAATCCTGGGCAACTCAATTATTGTGCTTCTAAAGGTGGTATTGATGCCATGACCCGTTCATTGGCACATGAAGTAGGCTCTCGTGGTATTACAGTCAATGCGATTGCACCTGGTTTTATTGCTACAGCAATGACCGATGAAATGGGTGATGATGCAAAAAAATCTTTGGAAACACGTATTCCATTGGGTCGCTTGGGTTCACCTGAAGATATTGCGGCTATGGCGTTGTTCTTGGCTGGTGATGGTGCGGCTTATATCACGGGTCAAGTGATGCATGTGAATGGCGGCATGTATATGTAAGTTTGGTTAACATTTTTTAACCATTGAAAGCTTGTCAAAAGGCTGTGAGAACTTTAACCTAGCGTTATGCGTGTTTTTGTTCTGATAGCCTTTTTTGCTTTGCAGTTATCTGTGTTTGCATGTGGATTTGATATTCATGTGCACACGGTGTCGGCTGATGACACTACTCAAGTTGCCCAATCCCAAGCTGGGGATGAAACGCAACATCAGAACAACGATGTAGACCATGCATGCCATGTTCATACTTCACATACATTGTTAGACCTTGCTTCAATGACAAGCAGTGAAGTGCCGCTATTTTCTTTTGTGGTTGAACATCTTTGGGCAGAGCCCAACCTTAAAAAACTTCCTTTTTCCATCGATTATCCACCCAAAACCACAGTATAGTTGTTAGCACTTACAGCCCTTGGCTGCTAAGTTTTAATAACTTTTCCCCAAACTTAAAATAAATCATTCCACAGGGGGAAACTGTGAAAATTCGTTATATGACGATAGGTATGCTCATAAGCATATTGCCGTGGGCTGCACATGCAACCACGCTAGAAGAAGCCATGAATATGGCAAAAAGTAAACATCCCGAACTTCAAATGTCGGTATTGGATAATGATGCAGCACGAGCGCAATTAAGCTCGCAAAGTTCGTATGCATATAATCCTGAAATATCATTGGAATACCAAGATAGGAAACTCAATGGTGGCGGAAATAGCGCTGATTATTATATAGGGCTTTCACAAGGTATTGAACTGGGCGGAAAGCGTGGTTATCGTGAAGATGCTGCGCAATTTGCATTGCAACAAAGTACTTATCAGACAGAACTTTTACGCCAGCAATTAAGTATTCATGCAGCGCGTGCTTTTGTATCGCTTTATTTTGCAAAACAAACACTGGATATTCGTGTACAACAGGCTGCATCACTCAAAGCATTAAGTGCAGGTGTAAAGCGGCAACTGGATGTAGGGGATGCCAATATTTTGGATGCTAATTTGGCGCAGTCTGCTTATGTGACAGCATTAAGTGCAGCCACAGCGGCACGTCAAAGCTATGCACTTGTTCAAACACGTTATCAGAATGCTATTGGCCAGCATTTGCTTGAAAATAAACCTTTTATCTTGCCCCAATTACAGGCTGACTGGAAAACACCTGAAAATCCTTTGCAGATTGCTAAATCATCACGAGCAGAGGTGGCGCTTCTTCAAGCTAAAGTGAAGCAAGCACAAGCTGAATCAGAGCTTGCAGATGCTAACCGCTTTTCTGACCCTACAATCAGTTTGATGAAAGGTAGGGAAGCAGGAGATGATTTGCTTAAGTTGGGTGTGAGTTTTGCTTTGCCTTTTACAAACACGCGTAAAGGAACGTATCAAGCATCGCTAGTAAAAGCTATGCGTAGTCAAGGCGAGTTGGATTGGTTTAAGCGAAAGTTAGTGCTTGAAGTTGATGCGGCAGTGATGAATCACGGTTATGCCATGCAAGCTTTAAAACAAAGCTATCAAATGGCTAAAGAAATGGGTGGTAATAGTAGCGTGAAACTTGCCAAACCTGCATTTGATGCAGGTGAGTTAAGTCTTGAAGATTTGGTAATTCATATCAACCAAGCATTAGAAGCGCGTTTAACCACATTAAATATCGTCAAACAGGGTTGGTTTGCCCGTATTCGTCTCGCAGAAGTGCTTGGACGACCAGAATATATTCTACAAGGAATTCAAAAATGAAAAAAATTATCATTGTAATCAGTACAATAGTATTATTGATGAATACACCTGTGTTTGCTGAAGAAGCAGGTCATGCACATGAAGAAAAAGCAGGTCAACATGTCGAGGCAGGACACGGTGGTGGGCATGAAGAAGAAGGAGCCCCCATTAAACTTAGCCCTGAACAAATCAAACAAGCAGGCATTAAAACATTGGTTGTTCAACATCAAGCTGAAAAGCGGGTGGTAACAGCACCAGGTATTGTATCACAGAATGGTTATCATTTGGCAGAAGTGACTGCATTGATAGATGCTGTGGTGGATGCACGTCATGTACGTTTGGGTGATAAAGTCAAAAAAGGAAAAAGGCTTGTAACGCTTACCAGTTCTGCTTTGGCACAAAGCCAAGCTGACTATTTAAGAGCTGAAGCGGCTTTTCGTACCAGTAAACTAGATTTACAACGCTTAGAAGGGCTGGTTAAAGAAAAAATTGTCTCGCAAGCACGGTTTCAACAAGCACAAAGCAGTTATCAAGCTGCACGTGCCAATTTGTCAGCAGCTAAAGCATCATTATCTTCTTATGGCATGCGCAATAGGGATATTGATGCTTTGATGACAACCAAGCAATATGGTAAACTTGTATTGCGTGCACCAAGTGCTGGCACTGTTACTGCCGATACGTTTCATTTGGGGCAACATATCGCAGCAGGTACACGGTTGATGCAGATTGTGGATGAATCTTCGGTTTGGGTGGAAGTGAAATTACCGCAATCACAAATTGAAGGTATTCATGCTGGTGAAGATGCTTTGGTGACCACTAAAACCAATAAAACAAGTTATCCTGCCAAAGTGATTAATGTATATCATCAACTGGATACAACGACACGAACGGTTGGTGTTCGATTAGAAGTGCAAAATCCAGAAGACGTGTTGCATCCCGGCATGTTTGTAACGGCTGAAATTCAATCAGGGCATGGTGATGCTGAGGTGTCGCTATTGCCAGAGCAGGCTGTACAACGTCAAGGTAGTGAGCTGATTGTGTTTATTGAAGAAGAACCCGGTCATTTTGAACGCCGTGAAGTCGAGGTTGGCAAAACCAGTATGGGTTTGATTCCCATTACCAAAGGTGTTGCTGAAGGTGAACGTGTGGTTGTTCAAGGCGCATTTGTACTTGCTTCAGAGCTGGCGAAATCTGGCTTTGCAGTACACAACCATTGAGGTTGAGTGATGTTTCCTAAAATTATAGATGCGGCTACGCATAATCGTTTTTTAATCCTTTTATTGCTTATAGGTTCTATGGCGTATGCCATGTTTGTAGTGCCCAAGCTTAACCTAGATGCATTTCCTGATGTCACCAATGTGCAGGTGCAAATCAACACAGAAGCGCAAGGTTTGGCTTCTGAAGAAGTAGAACAGTTGATTACGTATCCGATTGAGGCGGTGATGTATGCCTTGCCTGATGTGGAGGAAGTACGCTCCATTTCCAAGACAGGTTTGTCGGTGATTACGGTGTCCTTTAAAGAAGGCACAGATATTTACTTTGCCCGCCAATTGGTCTTTCAAAAGCTACAAGATGCCAGTCAAACAGTGCCATCTTGGGCAGGTACACCCAAGATTGGTCCGAATACATCAGGGCTTGGTCAAGTGTTTCAATACATCATCAAAGCGGCGCCTGATACCAATTATGATGCTCTAACATTAAGAGCATTGAATGATTGGGTGGTGAAGTTGATGTTGATGCCTGTGGAAGGTGTGACTGAGATTTTATCTTATGGTGGTGAAGTGCGTCAATACCAAGTGCAAATCAACCCTGATAAATTGCTTTCTTATGGTTTGCATGTGAATGATGTGGTGTCAGCGATTGAAGCCAATAACCGCAATGCGGGTGGTTGGTATTTACCGCAAGGTGATGAGCAGCTTGTGATTCGTGGTGTGGGCTGGGTTCCCGGTGGTGAAGATGGTTTAAAAGCTATTGCAATGATGCCAATCAAAACAGTAGATGGCGTTTCCATTCGTGTGGCAGATGTCGCAAAAGTCGAGTTTGGTGGTGAAATTCGTCAAGGCGTGGTCACCATGACAGAACGGCTTGATGATGGAAGCATTAAACAGCTTGGTGAAGTGGTGGTAGGCATTGTGATGAAACGTTTTGGTGCCAATACCAAAAATACCATTGATGATGTGAAGTCACGCCTTGAAATTGTGCAAAAATCTATGCCTAAGGGTGTAACGATTCAGCCATTTTATGATCAATCGGATTTGATTGATAAAGCGGTTTGGACGGTAGAAAAAGCATTATTAGAAGCCTTTGTGTTGATTATTATCATTTTACTTTTGTTTTTGATGAATGTAAGGGCTGCCTTTTTGGTGTTGCTGTCCGTGCCTATTTCGATTTTATCGGCTTTGGCAGTGATGGAGCACTATGGTATTTCAGCCAACTTGATGAGTTTGGGTGGACTGGCTATTGCCATTGGTATGATGGTGGATGGTTCGGTGGTCATGGTGGAAAACATCTTTAAACACTTGGAAAAGGTGAAAGATGGTGACCATGGTGTTGCTTTGCGTATTGCAGAGGCCTCTAAGGAAGTCGCTAGGCCTGTATTGTTTGCGGTGTTGATTATTATGCTGGTATTTACACCTTTGTTTTCTCTTGAAGGTGTGGAAGGTAAGATGTTTACACCTATGGCATTGTCGATTTGTTTTGCCATGTTTGCTTCATTGCTGGTGGCATTGTTTGTGATGCCAGTGTTGGCAACTTATGTGTTTACTAAAGGTGTGGTGCACAAAGAAAGCCCTGTGCTTGCTCCAATTGCACGTGTGTACCACAAGCTTTTGCTGGGTGCGCTGGCAAAACGTAAAGCTGTGGTGGGTGGTGCAGCAGTTGCTTTTGTGCTGACACTTTCAACATTACCATTTCTTGGTACAGAGTTTGTACCAGAGCTTGAAGAAGGCACGCTTGCGATTCGGGTTACCCTTGCGCCTTCTTCATCTCTGCCATTTGCCAAGGCTACAGGTGAAAAGTTAGAGAAAGTGTTGATTGAGAGCTTTCCCGAGGTGACTTATGTTTCAGCACGGACGGGGCGAGCGGAAATTGGTGGTGACCCAGAACCTGTATCAAACGTGGAATTGTTTGTTGGGTTAAAACCTGTGTCAGAATGGACGAGTGCATCCAATCGTAAAGCGTTGCAAAACTTAATGCGTGAAAAAATGGAAGTGGTGCCAGGGCTTCTTGTTTCGTTTACGCAGCCTATTGCTATGCGTGTGGATGAGTTGTTATCGGGTGTAAAGGCTGCTTTAGCGATTAAACTTTTCGGCCCTGACCTCAAAGTGTTAGCTGAGAAAGGAAAAGAAATCGAAAAGTTGACGAAAAGTGTGCAAGGCACGCGTGATGTGGAGATGGAACAAATTGCGGGTGAAGCGCAATTGGTGATTCGCCCTGATCGTAGCAAATTGGATAGCTATGGTATCCCTGTGGATGATGTGATGACCTTGGTTGCTGATGCTATTGGCGGCTCTTCTGCGGGTCAGGTGATTTCTGGCAATGAGCGGTATGATATTTATGTGCGTTTGGATAAAAACTATCGTAACAATGCAGAAGTGATTGGTGCCTTGATTTTGCAAACTGCATCGGGTGCTTGGGTGCGCCTTGAAGATGTGGCAAGCATTGGTGTGGAACAAGGACCTCCCATGATTAAACGTGATGATGTGCAACGTCGTATTGTCATTCAGAGTAATGTGGAAGGCAGGGATATGGGTAGTATTGTTGCTGAACTTGATCAGCGTATTCAAACTGAGATTGAATTGCCTACAGGTTATTCTGTGGTGTTTGGAGGGCAGTTCGAGAATCAAAAACGGGCGCAAGCCAAGTTGATGGTGGTCGTGCCGCTTTCATTATTGATGATTTTCTTGTTGCTTTATTTCATGTTTCATTCTGCAGGGCAAGCCACATTGATTATGTTAAATGTGCCTATGGCTTTAATTGGTGGGATTTTAGCATTGTTGGTATCAGGTCAATATTTGTCTGTGCCATCCAGTATTGGGTTTATTGCACTTTTTGGTGTGGCAGTACTCAACGGTGTGGTGTTAGTGGATGCGATTAACCGACATTTGGGTGATAGTGCTGATGTGGATGAGGCAATTCGTCAGGGTTCGGAAAGTAGGCTTAGACCTGTATTGATGACTGCTTTGATTGCAGGGCTTGGGCTTGTGCCACTGCTGTTGGCAACAGGTATTGGCTCTGAAATCCAAAAACCATTGGCAACGGTGGTGGTTGGTGGTTTGGTTTCCTCTACATTTTTAACCTTATTTGTGCTACCTTGTTTGTATGCATATTTCAGTAAAGGAACGGTAAGTGACGCACGAAGAACATAATCATGTAAAGCATAGCCATGAAGGGCATCACCATGGGTTAGGTGCTGCGCTATGGTTAACAGCAGCATTTATGCTGGTTGAATTAGTGGGTGGTTATATTTCAAACTCACTGGCTTTAATGGCGGATGCAGGACATATGGCATCCGATGTCATGGCACTTGGCTTGGCAATGGTCGCGCAGCGTATTGCTGCGCGACCTGCGCATGCAGGCATGACCTATGGTTATGGGCGGGTCAAGGTGCTTGCAGCACAAGTGAATGGATTAACGTTGTGGTTTTTGAGTGGGTGGATTGTTTGGGAGGCTGTAGGGCGTTTAGCCAATCCTCCCGAGGTGCAGGGAACAATGGTGTTGGTGATTGCTAGTGTAGGTTTATTGATCAACCTCATGATTATGCGTTGGTTGCATGGCAGCCATGACTTAAATACACGTGCAGCATATTGGCATGTGCTGGGTGATGCTTTGGGTTCAGTGGCAGCCATGGTTTCTGGGCTGGTGATTTTGTTAACGGGTTGGATGCCTATTGATCCAATCTTATCCTTTTTTGTGGCGGCTGTGCTTGTTTGGGGTGGTTGGCGCTTGGTGCGTGAAACAACATTGGAGTTGATGGAAGCCTTGCCTAATGGGTTTGACATCATGCTTGTCCAACAGCATTTACAGCAAGTTGAAGGGGTGGTTGGTGTACACCATATTCACGTTTGGAAGCTACCCAATGCCAAACTTGCAGCTTCAGCACATATAGAGGTAGAAGCTATGGAGGGTTGGCCACAAATACTTTTGCTTTTGCAAGGGGTGTTGGCAGAGCACCATGTGGAACATGTTACATTGCAAGCTGAATTGGTTCGTTGCTCAGAAAGCAAAGAAGGAAATTGTCGATAATATTCGTTTATAGTCTATATTGGCTCGTAAACGGTCTATAAATGCAGCAATATTTTTCTTCTTGTTAGATAAGTTGGATATTTTGTTAACTAAAGGTATTTATAGCTTTAAAGCTAGTTTAGACAAAGTAAGAAATAAAAAGTGTGACTCAGGAACTTGCCAAAAGTGAAAGCTCACGTTAGAAGGCGGTTCTAATTTCAACTGGGAGGACAAATATGTCTGCAGAAATTGAAGCAAAGATTATTAAAATTGTAGCTGATCAACTTAATGTTGATGAAAGTGAAATCAACTCTGATTCATCTTTTGTTGATGACTTGGGTGCTGATTCTTTGGATACAGTAGAACTAGTTATGGCATTTGAAGAAGAATTTGGCGTAGAAATTCCTGATGATGATGCTGAAGGCATTCAAAGCGTACAAAACGCTATTGACTATATCGCTGCAAAGGCTGACTAATTGTGAATAAACGCGTTGTTGTCACGGGTGTAGGTCTTGTAACCCCACTTGGTACTGGAACTGATAAATCATGGAGTAACCTCATTGCAGGTAAGTCGGGTATTGGTCGGATTACGCATTTTGATGCGGAAACGGCGGGAATGGCTTGCACTATAGCAGGTGAGGTGAATGATTTTGATGTCAACGCGTTTGTTAACAAAAAAGATGCTCGTAAAATGGATAGATTTATTCATTTTGGTATCGCTGCCGCTGATATAGCACTTCAACAATCAGGACTAGAAATCACAGATGAAAACGCAAAACGTGTTGGCGTGGTGATTGGTTCTGGTATTGGTGGTATGCCAGCCATTGAGCGAACTATGCGAGCTTATGAAAAAGGTGGAGCAAGGAAGATTTCACCATTTTTTATTCCTATGACCATTATTAATATGGTTTCAGGTTGGGTATCAATGTTAACGGGTGCAAAAGGTCCGAACACAGCAACAGTAACCGCTTGTGCTACAGGTACGCATGCCATTGGTGATGCATTTGAAATCATTGCCAGAGGTGATGCAGATGCCATGATTGCTGGTGGTACAGAAGCTTGTGTATGTGAGTTGGCAGTTGGTGGTTTTTCTGCTGCACGTGCACTTTCAACGCGAAACGATAGCCCTGAAACGGCATCACGTCCTTGGGATAAGGATAGAGATGGTTTTGTCATGGGTGAAGGTGCAGGTGTTCTTGTGCTTGAATCTTTAGAATCTGCACAAAAACGTGGTGCTGAAATCTTAGCCGAAGTTGTGGGTTATGGTATGTCAGGTGATGCTTATCATATGACATCTCCTGCACCAGAAGGTGAAGGTGGTGGACGTTGTATGCAAGCTGCTTTGGATGGTGCAAAAATTAACCCTGAAGAAGTGGATTATATTAATGCTCATGGTACTTCAACACCTATGGGTGACTTGTGTGAAACCCAAGGTATTAAAAATACATTTGGTGAGCATGCAAATAAATTGATGGTCTCATCTTCTAAATCAATGACTGGTCATTTATTGGGCGCAGCGGGTGGCATTGAAGCAGCATTTTCAGTGCTTGCAGTACATAATGGTATTGTACCTCCGACCATCAACTTGGAAAACCCAAGTGAGGGCTGTGATTTGGATTATGTACCGAATACTGCGCGTGAAGTGAATATTGATGTGGCGATTTCAAACTCATTTGGGTTTGGTGGTACCAATGCATCAGTGATTGTTCGAAAATTCAAATAAAACAAAAACAGCAACTTTATACTCGAATACTTAAAGCAGAAGCATGCAGTGCTTTTGCTTTTTATGCTGCACATCAACATCTTTGTAAAGCACTGTTAGAAGACCCTAAAGGTTCAGGGAAACAGTTTGTTGTTTCCCAAGCGGGGCAAACAAATACGCTAAAAAACAAACAGCAACGTGACGTATTTTTTAATACGTGGCGTAAAGAAATTGCTACTCCGCGTATTCATTTTCCAAGTTTACAATTTATCTTTTATTTGGCTTATGAAGCAGGTTTGTTGTTTGAAGACTTGCCACAGCCCATACATCAAGAAAGCAGTACACTGGTTTGGTGGCATCAACCTGATTGGTCGTTGTGTTTTGATGATGAAACCAATCATATTTATATGTCATCCACGGTCTCCGAAGATGAATTGGATATGCTGGAAAGTTTATTACGTGATACCATGCAGCGAGAAACTCACCCCATCAAGATTGGGGATGTTGATGAAACAAGCTTTGATTATCAACAAGCTGTGAATGCTGTAAAAACATATATTCAGGCTGGTGATATATTTCAAGCCAATATTGCGCGTTTTTGGTCATCTCCATTATCTAAAAAGCATTTATTTGCTTTATACAGCAAGCTTCGCAAAGTGAACCCTGCACCTTTTTCCTGCTTTGTTGAAACAGGTGAGCTTACAATTATTTCCGCATCGCCAGAGCGGCTTTTTTCGATGAGTGCCGATGGTGAAGTTTCGGCAAGGCCTATTGCTGGTACGCGTAAACGTAGTGTAGGTGAGGCAGATGATGCCTTGCAAGATGAGTTGCTTTTATCCGAAAAAGAACGTGCTGAACATATCATGCTCGTTGATTTAGAACGTAATGATTTGGGTCGCGTGTGTGAAGCTGGAAGTATTCATGTGGATGAATGCATGGTGATAGAAAAATATGCTACGGTGCAACATATTGTCTCCAATGTACGAGGTAAACTGGCTGCGGGGTTTGATATGTTGGATGTACTTGCGGCTAAGTTTCCTGGTGGCACGATTACAGGTTGCCCTAAAGTGCGCTGCATGGAAATTATTCATGAATTAGAGCCGCAGGCTAGGGGACCATATACAGGTGGCGTGGGTTATATGGCATGGGACGGTAGTGTAGATATGAATATTTTGATTCGTACATTTTGGCATCAAGATGAAACCCTGCATTGGGCGGCAGGTGCAGGTATTGTTGCTGATTCTGTGCCTGAACATGAGCAGGTAGAAACAGAACATAAAGTTGAAGGTTTATTGCGAGCATTACATGATTAAACAAGTTGTGGTTACTGATGCTTGGTATGAACATGATGGGCAATTGCTGCTTAATCCAGCACTTCAAGCTTATGAGCATCACTTATTAAATATGAAACAGTCTTGGACAAAAAGTAAGGTAGTCACACCATTATCTTGGTATGCCAAACAAGCAGGGCAAGCAACAGCGGCTGTGCTAGCCTCTATTGCACAGCATGTGCCAGCAGGTGCAAAACAATATTGGGTAGCTTCGCCATTTCATGCGCGTTTAACACGAAGTTCATTGCGGGTGATGCCTGAAGCCATGTTGGACTGGTCAGCCCAAGAAGGGGAACAAGTATGTGCTGTGGTGAATCCATTATTGGCTGAAGATGGGCTTGAGCTTTTTATGGTTGGTGATGTGCTCATGTTGGCAGCACAAGACATTTGGCAAGTTGATATGCCTGACTTTGCGTTGGTATCAGGACAAAGTTTGCCCAATCAACATGAAGGTAGCCAAGATGCAGGTCGTTGGTTGCGAATGATTACAGAAATACAAATGACCTTACATCAGCATCAAGTGTTCACCCAAAGTGGTATGCAAATTCATGGTTTGTGGTTCTGGGGGCAGGTGAAGATGTGTGATGCTGTGGATGTTGAGGTATTACCCCATGTTGCAACACGAAATATCTATTTAAATACTGTGCTTAAAGGCTTGGATAAACAACGAGATGCTTCTGTGATTGTTAGTGAGGCAGAGCATTTACCATATTTATTGCCTAAGCAGCTACCCAATGATTGGTTGTTGCTTGGAGCAGGGCAGGCAGTAACCTTGCGTAGTCATTGGTTGGCGGCAGCGTTGGCAAAAGTAAAAAAACCAACTTGGAAAGGGATGTAAGCAGTTATGCATGATTCAGCAGCGAAAGGTTTGAATGCCGAAGCAGAAAAAAAAGTAGGTGTACTGTTGGTGAACCTTGGTACACCTGATGCCCCAACACCTTCTGCACTGCATCGTTATTTGAAGCAGTTTTTGGGTGATCCACGTGTGGTGGAAGCCAATCGTTTGCTTTGGTGGTTTGCACTCAATGTCGTGATTCTTAATATCCGCCCTAAAAAATCAGCCCATGCTTATCAAACGGTGTGGACGGAGCAAGGCTCGCCATTGATGGTGATTAGTAAGCAACAGCAAAAGGCTTTGCAAGAACAATTGGGTGATGACGTCGTGGTGGAGCTTGCCATGACCTATGGTAATCCAGCCATTGCACAAGGTTTGAATAATTTGCGTGAGCAAGGATGCAATCGTTTGTTTGTTTTGCCGCTTTATCCGCAATATTCAGGAAGCACC